>JAIRUY010000033.1 GCA_031254175.1 Treponema sp. | reverse complement strand
CCCCTGTGGTTCCTCTTGATGCCCTTTCACTGGAACTTGGATACGGACTTGTTCCGCTTGTTGAAAAGGAAAGAGGCGCGGAACTGCTGGAAAGAGTTCAGGGAGTAAGGCGTCAGTCAGCCCTCGACCTTGGTCTTGTGATTCCAAAAGTGCGTATCATTGACAATTCAATACTGGAACCTTCCGAATACTGTTTTAAAATAAAGGGAGTAGACGCGGGAAGAGGAAAAATCCGCATCGGTTATTTCCTTTGCATAAATCCGGGAACAGTTACAGCTGAAATGGAAGGTGAAAAAACAGTTGATCCGGCTTTCGGGCTTCCCGCAATTTGGATAGATCAGGAAAAGAGGGACGAAGCGGAACGTTCCGGCTATACAGTAGTAGATCCGCCGTCCATTATTGCCACGCATTTAACGGAAATTATCCGCCGTCATGCCGCTGACATTCTTGGCCTTCAGGATACGCAGGTTATTCTGGATACTCTTCGCAAGGAATACCCGGCAGTTGTTGAGGAAGTACTGCGTGAAGGCAGAGGTCTGCGCATAACGGAAATACAAAAGATACTCCATGGACTTTTGCGCGAGCGCGTTTCTATCCGCAATATGGTATCCATTCTGGAATCAATCGCGGATTACGCGCCTGTTTCAAAGAACACATGGTTTCTCACAGAAAAAGCCCGTCAGGCTCTGGCAAGCCAGATATGCTATCAGTACGCTGATGATGACCGCAGGCTGCGCGTTCTTACGATAGACCCGGTTCTTGAGCAAAAACTTATCGACAGTAAATATGAAACAGCTTCCGGAATTATTTGCGCCCTCGATCCGCCGTCCCAGAAAGCCTGGATTAAGGCAGTGGTAAAAGCTGTCACCGCGGTAAGGGAAAAGGGATGGCTGCCCGTTGTTATCTGCTCTGAACAGGCGCGTTTCCTTGTAAAAAATTCTACTGATCGTGAATTGCCTGATTTGGCAGTTATTTCCGTCCCTGAAATTGTACCGGGTATTATTCCGGAAGCAGTGGGTAATATAAAAATAGAAGATATTTAATGGAGCTTTTTTAAATGGAAATGTATATTGAACATGGCATGAGCCGCAGGGAATGTGAGCTTAAAATCGCGGAAAAATACAAAAGGCCGTTCCATATTCTGAGCGAAAAGGAGATCAGGGTTGGAGGGTTTATGGGTATGTTCTCAAAGCCGGGTGTTCAAGTGGAATTTTATTTTGCCCCGCTGGCTGCCAGAAATCCCGTCTTTTCCGGGTATCCTCAACGGCAGTTTCCGGAGCACCGGTATACAGCTTCTGATTTGGAAGAAGAAAAAAGAAAAGTGCTTGCTGTTGCGGGAAAAAGTTACAGTGATATTAACGCAAGCGGCAGGGAAGCGTCGCAGCAGATTTTGGATTCTCTTAATGAATTAAAACAAAAAATTGAGACCGGCGGCAAAAAAGAAGAACATCCTTCCTTTGCGAGGGCTGCAGAACTTCTCAGGAAAAATGATTTTTCGCATAATTATATAAACGGAATGCTGGAAAGGCTGAGAAAAGAGCTGTCTCTTGAAAAACTGGAAGATTTTGATGTTGTCCAGAATCATCTTCTTGAATGGATTGGCGAAAGCATCAGCATTTATAAAGAAGAAACTGTTACGCGCAAACCAAGGATTATGGTTCTTGTCGGCCCTACCGGCGTTGGGAAAACCACTACCATTTCCAAACTTGCGGCAATTTACGGCATTGGAACTGACGAGATACCTGCCGTTGATGTCAGAATGATAACAATTGACGCTTTCCGCATCTGCGCGAAAGAACAGCTTATATCTATCGGCAATATTATGCAAATACCTGTATCCTGTGTTGTTGACAAACAGGCCTTGAGAAAAGAGATAGCTGTCAATTCTGACATGGATCTTTTTTTAATTGATACGATTGGTAAAAGCCCGAAAGATTCGTCAAAACTGGGAGAGATGAAAGAGATTCTTGACGGAGCAGGAAAAGGAGCCGAGTTTCATTTGGTTATAAGCGCAAGTACAAAAACCAGCGATATCGAAGATATCATGAGACAGTTTGAACCTTTTAATTACAAATCGGTAGTGCTTACCAAAATGGATGAAACTGACAGAATTGGCAACATAATATCCGCTCTGGCGGAGAAAAGAAAATCTGTATCTTTTATAACCGACGGGCAGACAGTGCCCTTGGATATCAGAAGAGCGTCTGTTGTACGTTTTTTGATCAATCTTGACGGTTTTAAAGTAGATCGTGAAAAAATTGAAAGCCGTTTTCCGTCATGGGAAGCAGAGCAATTCAGATGGAGATAGTATGAAACTACGTTTCATATTCGATTTTAGTGTGCGGTTTTTAAACTGCACTGTATTGGAGATAGTATAACATGGAAGACCAGGCAGAAAAATTAAGGGAAATAATGAAGCGCAAAAAAGACAGCTCTGATGCCGCAAAAAGCTCATCCGTCAAACCGGAGGCAAAGGCAAAAGACAAGGCGCGGATAATTACCGTTACTTCCGGCAAGGGAGGAGTTGGCAAAACAAACTTGTCGGTAAATATGGCCCTTGCGTTTGCGAGGATGGGAAAAAAAGTTGTTGTCATGGATGCGGATCTTGGACTTGCGAATGTTAACGTTATGCTCAATATGATTCCGAAATATAATCTGTACCATGTAATAAAAAAACAAAA
>JAIRUY010000056.1 GCA_031254175.1 Treponema sp. | reverse complement strand
TCGCTAATCGCCGACAAAAACAATCTTCTCCTTCTTGAAGAAGTTTTTAATCTTGCGCAAAGACAATATGAAAGATCACAGGTTCTTTTCAGGAACGGACTTGCGAATCAGCTTTCCCTGATGCAAAGCGAAATGGCTTATGAAAATGCCCGCTATAACTTAAGCGTCGCGAATATTTCCTATACAAACAGTATGTCGGAGTTTCTTGCCATGCTTGGAAAACCTATGGACACACAGGTAATTTTGTTAGGTGACGTAAATATCACAAGAATTGTAGCTGACGCCGAGGCGCTTATAAGGCAGTATCTTGACGAAAGACCGGATATTGTAAGGGGCAAACAGGAAATAGAAAGGCTGGAAACCGCTGAAAAACAACTGGTTATGCAAAACCGCGCTCCTTCTGTTACTTTGCGAATGAGCTGGAGCAGTAATCAATCAAATCCTTTTTCTGATTCTTTAATGGGTTCTGCCACCTTAAACATCCCTGTTGAATCATGGATACCGGGAACCGGCAGAAACCAGTCAATCCGCAGCGCGAATAATTCCGTAGAAAAGGCGAAACTTGACCTTGCGATTGCGGAAGATTCAGCAAAGACGCAGATCCGTTCCCTGACTGCCCTGCTCTCAAATTACTGGGACAGTATATTGATTGCGCGCCTTGGCTATCAAACCTCTCAGCGCAGTTATCAGCTGACGGAACAGGGTTTTAATAACGGAATTATTGAATCTCTTGTTTTGGAAGATTCACGGAACAATATGACAAATGCAAGACAGCGCCTGCTTCAGAGCGAACTTGCCTATTTTAACATGATACTTGATCTTTCCGCTGCAATTAATGTCAGCTGGGATTACCTCATAAAAACTTATGGAGGGATGAGTGAATAGAAAAAAAATAGTTTCCGCTGCGGTAATATTTTTAATTGCGCTTTTTGCCCTGCTTATCCTTTTTAATATTTTGCCTTCAAAAAACAATTCATCAGGACTGCAGCAAGCAGGATCCGGCGGGCCGCAGGGCGGCTCTTCGCGTGCCGCGACAACTGTTCGGGTAACAGAAGTAAAAGCTGATACGGTTGAACAATCCGTAATCATTAACGGTGAAATACTTGCCCGTAACCAGATTACCATCTACCCTACAGTAGGCGGAAGGTTAACTGAAGTTTACAGGAGTATAGGAGACAGGGTGAACAGGGGCGATACAATCGCAATGGTTGATCCTTCAAGGCCGGGAGAAGTTTATTCGAGAAGCCCAATTACCTCAACAGTTTCAGGGACTGTTTTGCAGGCTTCATACAGTATTGGAGATACTGTTACAACTCAAACTCCGGTTGTTATCGTTGGGGATCTTTCGGCTCTTTTGGTTGAAACAAATGTCGCAGAGCGGTTTGTCGGCTCAATTCAGCAGGGGTTGAGAGCAGCTCTCTGGTTTGAGGCTTTCCCGGGCGAAACATTTCCAGCGGAAGTAATTGAGATAAGCCCTGTTTTGGATCCGGCAAGCCGTACCATGAGACTCCGTCTTCGTTTTATTGATCATGACACACGAATAAAAGCAGGAATGTTCGCAACTTTAAGTCTTGTGACAAACAGAAAAGTTGATATTCCTGTAATTCCCAGAGCGTCCGTTATTAACACCTACGGCTCATGGATTGTATTTATTGTAGACGAAAATAATATTGCGCACAGACGGGAAATAACGCTTGGTATAGAAAACGAAGAATTTGTTGAAATACTTGGCGGAATAAACATGGGAGACAGAGTTGTCAGCGCGGGACAGAATTTTCTTTCTGACGGCGATCGTGTCCGTATAGTCGAATAACGGAGCCCTGCATGACCTTTTCAGAATATTCTGTTAAACATCCGGTAACTATAATAATAATTTTTACCCTTGCAATCGGTATATCGGCGATAATGCTTCAAAATCTTGCTGTTGATCTGTATCCGTCTGTCGCCCGCCCGGTAATTTCAGTATTCACGCGGTTTCCCGGCGCAGGCCCTGCCGATGTGGAGAAAAATGTGACGGAGCGTCTTGAGCGTTCTCTCTCCTCCTCCAAAGGCCTTGTAAATATGACAAGCAATTCTTCTTTTGAAACAAGTTTTATCAATCTTGAATTTGCCTACGGAACCGATATGGACAAGATTGTAAACGATACGCAGGTTCTTCTTAACAGGCTTGTCAATTCACTGCCTGACGGAGTTACAACTCCGACAGTCCGCCGTTTCGACATGAGCGCAATGCCCATTATGCAGCTTGTTGTCAAGGGAAACTATCCGCCGGATCAGCTTCGTATTTTTGCGGAAGACGAAATTCAGTCCGCCATTGAAAGGATCGAAGGTGTCGCTGCCGCCGAAGTTACCGGCGGAACATCCCAGCTTATCAATGTCGAAGTTTCCCTGAACCGTCTGGCTGCTTTTGATCTGACGTTAAACGATATATCAAACGCAATAAGAGGACAGAGTGTTCTTTCATCAGGAGGGAATCTAAGGCGGGGAACACGCGAATATCAGATAATGACACAGGAAGAGCTTGTCAGCATTGATCAGATAAAGCGTCTTGTTGTAAAAACGGTAAATGTTGCAGGAGTAAACCAGACAAGCCGTACTCAGGTTATACGGCTTGAAGATGTCGCCGATATTTATCTTGGCTACAATGATAACGCCGCCAGGGTTTATATGGACGGACAGAGCGGAGTTTTTATTCAGGTAACGGGCGAAAGCAGCAGTAATCAGGTAAGAGTCTCCAACAGTGTTCAGACAGCTCTTGCAGATATTAACGCATCCCTCCCCCAGGGTATCACGCTGGAAGTTCGATCAGATAATACAACAATGATTCGTTCAACCTTAAACCAGGTATACAAAAATGCGCTTCAGGGCATTTTTCTCGGCATGATTATACTTTTTTTATTCCTGCGCAATATAAGAGGCACTGTCATAATCGGACTTTCAATTCCAATTTCAATGCTTCTTACTCTGATGTCCATGTCTGTTTTCGGCTTTACTCTCAATCTTCTTACAATGACAGGCCTTATTATGGGTATGGGAATGACTACCGACGCTTCCATTGTCATCCTTGAAAATGTATACAGTTACCGCGAACGCGGCACAAAACCGCAGGTTGCCGCAATTTTGGGAAGCCGTGAAATGATGCGCGCCATTGTTTCGTCAACTGTTTCGACCCTGTGTGTATTCATTCCTCTCATCATTTTTAAAAATGATTTAAAAGATATGGGACTGATGTTCAGCGATCTTATTTTTACCGTAATGATCTCGTTAAGTATTTCGCTTATTGTCGCAATTACGCTGGTGCCGGGTCTTTCAGGTTCCGTATTGAAACTCCACACAAGAACCCAGAAGCCCCTGAAAGTAATTTTTTTTAAAACCATTGACAACAAATTAGAAACTTTTTTACGGTTTGTGGAAAAAAAATACAGCGCGATTTTGGATTATTGCCTTTCCAACCGCGGTAAAATTCTTATTCTTGTAACTCTTGTTTTGGTCTTTTCTTTTATGCAGTTCAGCGGCATCGGAATGAATATGTATGTCCGTATGCGCACGGATGATAACGTAAACATCAATGTATCAATGCCGTTGGGAACAACAATTGATATTACTGAAAAAACACTTTTTGATATTGAAGAAATTATAAAACGCGAGGTTGAGGGTTACCGCAGCATAAGCCTGACAGCCCGCCGCAGCGGAACAACTCAAGGGTCAATACAAATCACCCTCCCTCCGCCTGTTCAGCAGATAGATACTCCGGATACAATTATCCGCAAACTTACTCCTCACCTTGGATCTTTTCCCGGAGTACAGATAAGTTTCAGGGCAGGACGCGGCATGGGAAGCACATCCGCAGTAGAAATTGCGGTCAGCTCAAGGGATTACAACGCGATCATGATGACGTCTGAAGATATCCTCAATATAATTACGAATCATCTGCCGGAAATAGAAAATCCTTCCGTTAATCTTAACGAAGGCGCTCCCCAATTACAGATTGAAATTGACCGCGACAGAGCGGCCAGTTTCGGTCTTAGCCTTTCTTCAATTGCTAATGAGATCCGCACCGCCATTGACGGGAGTAATGTAACTACGATGAGCCGCGGTGACCGGCTTTTAAACGTTCAGGTACGGCTTAGGGAAGAAGACCGCTCAGGACTTCCGAATCTTGATGCAATCTTTGTGATGAGCCGCGGCGGACAGAGAATATCTCTGTCAAATGTGGCTTCAATTGTTGAAGGACGGGCTCCTTCTTCAATCCGGCGTGAAAGACAGGAACGTGTTCTTCGCGTAACAGGCGATCTTGGTCCCGGCATTGCCGCCACAGAATTTCAGGCCAAGCTTGAAGAAACAATCAATAATTACCTTGTACGGCGTGACGGAGTTACAATACGGTATCTTGGAGAAGCCCAGGAGATTCAATCTTCCATGAGACAATACGCTTTTATAATCGCGATGGCAATTTTTCTGATTTTCGGCGTATTGGCAAGCCAGTTTGAATCTTTTGTTGACCCGCTGATTATTTTCTTTTCGATACCGCTTCTGTTTATAGGGGTAATATGGATATATAAAATAAGCGGGCAGGC
>JAIRUY010000049.1 GCA_031254175.1 Treponema sp. | reverse complement strand
CAAAGAAAAAATTATCAGCGGAGAGATAAGGGTTGCTACAACTCTTGCAGAAGCCATGCGCCTGCCCGGCTTTCCTCAAAACTTAAGAGCGATTGACAACTAAAATTGAAAAAATAGAAAACCGTATCCTCGAGACATTTACGCGATCCGGCGGACTGGTTTGCGCGATAGCTGTGTTTCTTGGTTTTTTGACAGCAACCTTAATTCTTCTTGCAATCGGAAGAAACCCGTCCGGCATGTATCAGGCGATATTGCAGGTAGTAAGCGGATTTGATTCCCGCCGCGGAACATGGAATGTGCGTTACATCGGGGAGTGGCTTGTCGTTTCAATCCCTCTTGTTCTTTGCGCATTCAGCATGGCCTTTGCCGTACGTTCAGGGTTGTTCAACATTGGAGCCGAGGGTCAGTACATTGCGGGAATTACAGCCGCCCAGATAATCGCAATTGGTTTTCCGCCTGTTCCTGTTCTGCATATATTTTTTGCCATTGGCGGAGCCATGCTTGCCGGAGCTGCATGGGGCGGCATTGCGGGATTTTTCAAGGCGCGTTTTAATGTTTCAGAAGTAGTTTCAACTATAATGATGAATTATATTGCCCTTTATCTTCACCGCATTATTATAATGAGGATCCCCGGCAGCAATACTTTCAGAACAGTTGATTTTCCGTCAACAGCATCTCTTTCAAATTCTATGCTGGCTTCCCTCACAAACGGTTCAAGGCTTAATAATGCTTTTTGGTTCACAATACTTTCAATTTTTATATATTGGCTCATAATGGAAAAGACCACATTGGGTTTTTCTCTAAAGGCTGCAGGCATAAACAGAGACGCCGCTTCTTACGCCGGTATGCGTGTAAAAATCAATATAACCGCTGCTATGGCAATTTCAGGAGCATTTGCCGGGCTTGCCGGAGCTTCCGTATCACTTGGTTCCTTTACACACGGGCGTGTGCTGGCTGCTTTTGACGGTTACGGTTTTGACGGCATTGCTGTTGCGCTTGGCGGCAATTGTACAGCCATTGGCATTACTGTTGTTGGATTGCTTTTTGGGATGTTAAAATCCGCGCAGCCTTTAATGCAGTCACGCCAGATACCAAAAGAAATAGCGTCAATAATTATGGGTTTGGTTGTTGTCTTTATTGCGCTTAAACCCGGCATGGAAATATTTTTTGAATGGCGAATGAAGAAAAAAGCACGCAAACAGAATGCAAAAGAAAAAGAGGAAAGCTGCTGATGGAAGGTATTTCATTTATTTCCGGAATGCTGCCATCCGGCCTGATGATTGTTGCGCCAATTCTTATTGCCGCCATTGGAGGAATGATCTGCGAACGTTCAGGAGTGGTAAACATCGCGCTTGAAGGGCTTATGGCTTTCGGCGCAATGGCTGCCGCCATTTCACACATACTCCTTGAATCCCAAACTGGTTTTTCAATTCCAATGGCGCTGCTCTTCGCCGCGTTAGTTGGCGGCCTTTTTTCAGTTATCCATGCCTTTGCGTCTGTCACTTTAAAAGCCGATCAGGTTATTTCCGGCACAGGAATAAATCTTCTTTCCAACGGAATAACCATATTTATCTGTCAGCTTCTGTTCCGGATGGACAGGACGCCTAATTACCGGATGGGAATGCGTTCAGGTTTGTTTGGTATTTATCCAACTATCTGGATTGCGCTTCTTTTATTGGCAATAGTGTGGTTTATGATGTACAAGCGTCCCTGGGGACTGCGCCTGCGCGCCGCCGGCGAAAATCCGCAGGCAGCGTTTTCAACCGGGATAAATGTAATTAAAATCCGTTATACGGCAGTAATAATTTCAGGCCTTCTCGCCGGCCTTGCCGGCGGCTGCATTGTCCTTACACAGGACATTCAATTCACATCAAACGCAATTAACGGAAAAGGTTTTATCGCTCTTGCCGCTGTTTCATTCGGACGGTGGGTCCCGATAGGCATTCTCGGTTCCAGTTTTCTGTTCGGCATTTCATCAAGCCTTGCGGTTTATATTATCAATTTCAGGAACTTTGATTTTCTTCCTTCAGAAGTGTTTAATATGCTGCCGTTTCTCATAACCCTGCTTACCCTTGTGATTTTCAGCGGAAAGAATTACGCGCCGCATGGTTTGGGAAAACAATCCGGTTAGCTTTAAAACCTTGACGTTTTGATAAATAATCCTTATTCTTGAATTTATGTACAATGTTGGCATAGCATATATTCTCTGGTTATTTTCCGGCTGCGGGGCTCTGGGATTCCACCGTTTTTACCTGGGAAAGATTCCTACCGGGGTACTGTGGTTTTTAACCGGCGGTCTTGCAATGGTGGGCTCAATCTATGATTTTTTTACCTTGCCAAATCAGGTAAGGGAAGCTAATATCCGCAAGGCCATTTTTGACAGAACCGCAAGCGTTAATATCAATATAAACGGCAAAGAACAATCCTGGCGAAATGTCAGCGACGGACAAGCCCGTATAGTCCGTGATAAAGAACCTGTTGAAAGAATCATATTAAGGATAGCGAAAGCAAACAAGGGCATTCTTACCGCAAGTGAAGTGGCGCTTTCCGCAAATATCACTATAGAAGAAGCAAAAAAAGACCTTGATGCTCTGGTTAGCAAAGGTTTCGCCGAATTGCGCGTGCGCCAATCGGGCTCTCTTGTTTATACAATCCCCGACCTGATGGACAGCGACGAACCTTTGGTTGATTAACCTACCGCAATACTACTTCTGTTCTGCCAAAGCCGCCAAGCTCAGGCCGGGCAAAATAATAATCCGCAACCGCAGGGTCTTTTTTTAAGTAATCATGAATACCCTTTTGTAAAATACCGGTGCCGGTACCGTGGATAACGCTGAAATTTTTCAACCCTGAAAGAGACGCGGCTTCCAACTGGCGGCGAAGGGCCTCTTTTGCTTCTTCAAGCCTCATTCCCAAAAGCCTTAATTCAAAAACCGCGCTGTCTTTCGCGCTGTATTCAGCCGCCCAGACAAGAGAATGAACCTTTTTTTCAGGAGACGCAACCACTAAATCATTTTCCGGAAAACTCATTTTAACCGAGCCGATTTTTACTATCCATGAAATGCCGCCTGCGCCTTTTTTATCTTCACGGACAATTACGCCGCGCTGTTTTGAAGGGCCTGCAAAAACTTCCATTCCACAGGCAAAAGCAGCCGCTTCGTACCCAGTTTCAGTTTTCAGAAACTGCTCCCTTATCAGCCGCTCTTCTTCGTCAAGAGCGTCAATTTCATGTTCTACGTTACGCGCAAGTTCATTCAGGAATTCCTTGACTTTTAAAGTCTTCTCGCGGTCTATGGCTCCGCCTTCGCCTTCTTTCAGTTCCCGCACCAGATTTTCAAGTGTTTTACGGCTTTCCTTTAAAAGAACCTGCAACTTTCCAACCGAATCACGCTTTAATTCGGCTTCCTTTTGACGAAGACGCAATTCTTTTAAATCTGTTTTCCGCTTTTCTTCCCTCAATTTGTTCTGCTCAACTGCGCTTTTTTTCTCAAGTCCGGCAAGCTCTCTTTGTTTTTCTTCAAGGCCCCTTATCATTGCGGATACGTCAGATTTTTCTTCGTCAATATATTTTCTCGCCTGTTCTACAATTCCGGCATCAAGGCCGTTGGCTGCCGCGATATCCAGCGCCCTGCTCTCTCCGGGTATTCCGTTTATTATTTTATATGTAGGCGAAAGCGTCTGCGCGTTAAATTCAACAGATGCGTTTTCCACTCCCGGTTTTGTGTAACCGTAATGTTTTAAAACTCCATGATGAGTGGTAATTATCATCATTGATTTTTTTTCTATTAAATAATCCAAAATAGCCATCGCGATTGCGCTGCCTTCTTCCGGATCTGTGCCGGAACCAAGTTCGTCAAGAAGAACAAGAGACTTGCCGGTTGCGTTAGCTGTTATAGAAGAAATATTTGTTATGTGAGCTGAAAATGTTGAAAGAGACTGGTTTATGGACTGCTCATCGCCAATATCAGCGTAAATACCGTCAAAAACCGGAAGGCAGCTTCCTTCTTCAAGCGGCAGAGCAAGGGCGCTCTGATTCATCATTGCAAGCAGACCCAATGTTTTAAGAGCAACAGTTTTTCCTCCGGTGTTTGGACCTGTGATGATGAGGGTGCGGGTTCCGTTTGTTATTTCGATATTGATGGGCACTGCCTTTTTTAACATTGGATGGCGCGCCTGTTTCAAAATTAAGTTTTCCTGCCCGTCGTTTCCGTTTTTTGCAAAATGTCCTTTTGTTTCCGCAGAATACCTTGCGCGCGCCCTTAACGTTTCCAGTTCAATTATTGTTACATGAAGGTTTTTAAGTTCTTCCGTCAAACTTGAGATTTTTTTTGTCAACTCGCGCAGGATTTTTTGAATTTCCGCATCCAGATTTCGCCTTTCCAGCAGAATTTCATTGTTTTTATCCACAACATCAAGCGGCTCAATAAAAACTGTCTGGCCGCTTGACGATGCTTCGTGTACTATTCCGCGTATGCGCCCGCGGAAATTGGCTTTTACCGCAATTACCGCCCGGCCGTCCCTTTGCGAAGGAATCGTTGACTGCAGCATGCGTTTGTATTCATCATCAGAAGAATAGCGGGAGACGGCTGCCTTTAAATCTTTCTCCATATTTTCCAGCCGTTTTTTTATGGCGCGTAACGCCGGAAGGTCGCGAAGATTGCCTTCCCTGTCTATTATTTTAAAAATCTCATCAGCAACAGGGCTGCAGTCTGAAAAGTTTTCATGGTTAAGCATGGCAAGCAGCGCCTGTCTGCCCGGACTTTCTGTTTCCCTGCCTGTCCGGTCTTTCATTATCC
>JAIRUY010000036.1 GCA_031254175.1 Treponema sp. | reverse complement strand
TTTTTTGCTTCATCCCATTCAAATGTCATATGTATAATTATATGTAATTATTACCATACTGTCAATTGATTGCTTCTAATAATTTCCCCATATCTTCTATTTATTACACTGTATTAATTCTTATTTTTGTTGCCCGTGTCGTATAACTCCATATATTATAAACCTCTAAATACAGCATAACAATGTAGCGTTTACTTTATAACATTGCCTTGACAGCATAGAACAGCATCAATGAACTTACAATCAGTTTTGCTCCCGTGCCCACTATGAATGCAAGAAATGCGCCAAAGGCAACTTTAACCGCCTTTGCGCCGTCCGCGCGGCTGTGAATTAATTCACCTGCCCATGCTCCCAGAAATGGTCCTGCGATCATTCCCCAGGGAGGAAAAACAAATATCCCAACCAACAGTCCCAAAAATGAGCCTATTGCGGCAGCGCGTGAGCCGCCGAACTGTTTTGCCATCAATGACGGGAGAAAATAATCCATCACCGTAACAACTGCAGTTATTCCAAACCACATCCACAAAAAAAACGGAGAGAAATTTCCAAACCCGCTCCATTTCATCAGCATCAAACCAATAAAACTTAACGGAGGGCCCGGCAGTACGGGAACAAATGCGCCTATTATACCGGCAATTAAAACTATGAAAGCAAGTATAAGTAATATTAATTCCATTTGTTTATTCTATATTTGTTATCTGCCTGCGTATAGAGGGAAATTTGAAAAAAGGGAAGCTGCTTTCACAGCTTCCCAAAACCCCTCAAGATTGAGGTGTTCCTCCTAACTTAATGAGCGGCCGCAATACATATACAGCCGTGATGGAATTTGCGGTTCGGGCTAAAATTGCGCCGGTCTGGATTTGGACCAAAATTATTGCGTCCATGGCCATGGCCAAAATTACCGGGCACTTGAGACCGAACACGCTCATCGCTGTTGCGTCTGTTGCCGAAATTTTCGTGTCTTGCGCCAAATGCAGGTCTGTCAGCAGCAAGATCGTACGGTTTGCCGGCAATGGTTACTTTGCTGGGAAAAATAATATTTCTGTGCAATCGTCCTTCTACAGAAACATTTGCTCCTTCCTTTAGCCCGTCAATAAAGCCAATGTAACGATTCAACACAGGAACAAAAAACACAGAATCGCCGCTTTCCAAAGCAATCATTCCTCTTTCCAGCTTTAATGTGCCTTCTATCGTTGTTGAATCAAGAACAGGCCGTTCCGGGGGCTGTCTGTCTGAAAACGGCCGGTGGTTTCTTGTTTGAGCCGAAACCGTTCCTGCAATTAAAACAGCAGCAAAAAGAAAAACTGTCAATTTTTTCACAAATAACCTCCGTTATTATTGTTCATACCTATAACCATAAACCTGCAAATGTGTTACAATTTTATTATATGAAAGTAATGTATTATGATTTTCCATTTTGTAGATTGGGAATTGCAGAAGAAAACAACGCTATTTGCAAAATTGTCTTTAATGAAGAAAAAACATCTAAAGTTTTTGAATGTAAAGAAACTCCTCTTTTAAAAGAGGCGGTAAAACAACTTAATGATTATTTTAGTTACAAAAGAAAAACTTTTGATTTGCCGCTTTCTCTTCATGGAACAGACTTTCAAATTAAAGTCTGGAAAGCGCTGCAAAATATTCCTTACGGCGAAACAACAAGTTACGGAAAACTTGCCGCAATGACAGGAAATCCAAAAGCAAGCCGCGCAGTCGGTCTGGCGAATAACAGGAATCCGATACCCATTATTGTTCCATGCCACCGTGTAATCGGCAGCGACGGCAGTTTAACAGGTTATGCCGGAGGTCTTGAACTAAAACAGAAATTGCTTGATCTTGAAAAAGGGAAAAACGTATCTATGTGTGCTGCGCCGCCAGTGTTATCAAAGAAATAAACATCATCACTGTCATTGCAGCAATAAACACAACAAGAGCCGGAGTAAAACCAATACTCAAGACAAGCCAAATGCCGAGCGTATTGATAACAGAACGGTAAAGAAAAACCAAACCATGTAAAACTACAGGCAAAATAAGAAGCATCATGGCAAATATATAGCGAGGCCTTTTTTTTGCACGATAACGCCAGCCTATTACAACTGAAAAAACAGCCATTGGCAGGAAAAATAAAACCGAACCAATGCGGTTCAGGATTTCCGCCTGAAAAATTTGGGGAATATACCCCGCTGTTTCAACTTTGCCGGAAGCAGAGAAAAGTTCGTTTATCTGAAGATTGGACAATCCCTGCCGTATGTGGGAAAAGAGCAGTAAATCTTCATAACTGATATCCAAAAGTATTCCGCCGGGACGTTCTTCGCCAAACAGCCATTCGCTTTCATAATTGCTGTCCTTATCAAAACGATCAAGCGCGTGCATTAAAACCAGAACCTGCTGCTTTCCGCTTAATGTTACAGGCAGCAATTTTGCATAACGCACCCTTACGCTTTCCGCCGGGCGGAAAACAGCATCAAACGACATATACTCAAGGTCTATTCCATAAGCGACATCATCTGACATTGTAAGACTTGAAAAACGCAGCACTGCCCTGCTGTTTTGGGCAGGCAGAGAAAACAGGGAGTTCGTTTGCATCATCCCGACAGATAACTCCATTTCATC
>JAIRUY010000027.1 GCA_031254175.1 Treponema sp. | reverse complement strand
ACCTGCCCTTACATCTCCCGAAAGCGAAATATAATCAAGAATTTGTCCCCGAGACACCTGTATGGTATTTACCGCGAATACAGGCACTTCTATTGCTTTTTCAATTTCCGGCTTTTTTGAACATCCGGAAAATACAATGACAGCTAATATCAATAATAGACTTGTTCGGAAACCCGATGGTTTCCTCTCAAGTCTTGCTTTTTTTCGGGCTAAAGCCCTGCAAAAATGCGGTTTTATAAGGAAGTTGTTCGGACAACTGAAGTTTCCGAACAACTCTATTAGTATTTTTTTCATTAGTTGCTCCTCTTTGATAGCGTTCCGAAAGGAACCCCTATGGAATACTCAAGGTCAATAAGACTGTTGAGGTAATTAAACTGCTGCTCAAGCATCTGAACGCGCGCCTGCTGAAGGGACTGTTCGGCATTTTGAACCTGAAAATAATCCTGAAGTCCTGCCTGATACGCCTGTTCTGTCAGGCGGTATGCCTGCTCCGCAAGACGTACTGTCTGCGCCTGCGCCTGTGCGCTGGTGCGTGTTCTTTCCAAAGACAGAACAGTATTGTAAACTTCAATTTCCGTTCCGTTGATCATCTGCGCAAGGCCGATGTTCGCGATTCTTATTTGATCATCCATATTTCTTATACCCTGATAATCCGTACTGAACGGAATCAGGCTGTGAAGGCGCAGGCCAAGCGAAATGGTGAGGGCGCCGGATCTCTTCCATTCTTTTAACGGGTCAGGGATATAAACCGGCGTTATCCCCCAGCTTAAACTCAAGGTGGGTGTCAGTGAAAAGAACTGTATTTTTCTTGCGCTTTCAAGCATCAGGATTGTATGTCTTAACTCCTGAATATCAGGTTTTCCCGAAGCGGCTTTTGAGATCATTTCCGCCACATCAACCGGAATAAAGTCAATATTTCCCGTAACAGGCTCAAGTTCAAACAGGGTGTCATAATGCAGTCCAAGGAACATGGCAAACTGCGCCATGGAAAGCCTTAACCCGTTTTCGGCCTGATCAATGACAGGTCTCATGTTTTCCCTTGCAACCTGCGCCTGCAATAAAGTCAGCTCCGGCGCAAGCCCTGCGTTGTAATTTGCCTGGGCCATTTGCACCTGACGTTCCACATTTGCATAGCTTGAGCGGAGCAGATTGATGTTTTCCTGCAATAAAAGCATATTGTGGTAAGCCTTGCGGACATCACGTTCAAGCTGAGATTTGGCTTTTTCATGACTGAGGAGTCCGCCTTCGTAATCCAGCCGCAGCCGGTTCATGTTTTCAAACATGGCAAAATTAAGACTGAGTGAAGCCTGTACCGGAATTGCCAAACTCCACCTGGGGCTATTAACTGTCGTTGAGTAGGGCATTACATAATTGTAAAAAGTTCCAACACCCGGTATATCCAATTCAAAATCACTTTTATCAAAAAAAGGTGCAAATCTATCGTCCCACGCAACAGGCGCCAAACCGGAAACTGTTGTCGTGGTTTTTTCATTATCCAGACTAAATCTACCCGCGACCATTACATTTGGAATAAATTGATTCCATGACAGTTGGGAAGCGCGTCTCTTTGTTTCTGCGCTTATCCGCGAAGATTCCAGGCTAAGATTGCTGTTTAATGCCATTTCTACAGCCCTGTCGGAACTCAGGCGTACCGGCGGCGCTTCCTGAGCTGTCAAATTTGCGCATAATAGCAGCCCTGTAACAGCCAGACAGGATATTTTTCGCTTGTCAATGTTTCGTTTTTTCAGGTTCATGATATGACTCCTTTTACGGCCCGCGTTTCGCGCGACCTTGAATCAGCGGCAACTGTGTCCGCTCCGCCTTTTAATACTATTTAATACTAAATGGAAGTTTTGTAGTGTAAATATAGCAAAATAGGGCAAAAAACACAACAGAAAATATATTTACAATTTATAATTTTTTGTTATTCGTGCTGAGGGGTTTAGGACACAGTCCGTATCCTAACCCGCTACGCGGGATGGCTTCAGGGCGTTTAAAAAAGGTATTAAACCCCGAATGCAATTCCACGGGAGAAGCAACATACCCCGTCCCTTTAGGGCGGGATTGTTGATTTAAATACTTGAAATCTCTGTAATCTTTTTCTATAATCTTTATGGAAAAAATTATCAGCCTTAGAGTTTGAAAGGGCTTTATCCGGTAAAAGCCGCTGTATTGCAGCTTTCCGGCATCCAAATTATGCACAAACCTTATTAGGCATCTGCTGTTAAGGTAAAAGGACTTAAGGATAAATATATGTTAATCTGGGGACATAAAACAGCAGCAATGTTTGATGTCTGGTCTTTCGAACATTTTGCAAATGGTATTTGCATGGCTGCTGTGGCAGCGATGATAATCAGAAAGATATCAAAAAAAATTGAAATCCAGCCAACATCCCAAAAAATCATCGGTTTTACTCTTGTATTGGCTGCATCCCTGTTTTGGGAATGTGCTGAACATTACATAGAAGCGGGTATCTTCACCGGAATGTTAGGGGAACGTATAACCCATTGGTTTCAGGGTGTAGAACATTGGTCAAACCGTCTGATCGGAGATACTCTTACGGTAATGCTTGGCTGGTATGTTTATAACAAGAAAAAAAATCTTGCTGTTCCTGCAAAGATTTTTTCTGTTCTATGGATGCTTATTCATATTTTTGTCTTCCCGGACAGTATGTATCTGCAAAGGCTGTTATTAAGGATTTTATGAGTTTTGTATGAGCAAGTACAGACCATATAAGCTGCCGGTTGTTAAAGCTTTTCCCAACCTCAAAGTTCAGAAGCCCAGAATATCAAGGCTTGTAATCTTTCTCTGCAGGCTATTGGGCAGACTCTACCTTTTCCTTTTTTGGGGAGTAGCAAAAATTCTTTTACAGGAAGAAGAAATAATTTTTGATGCTTTTAAGCGGGCTTTGGCAGGAGAAAGCCGCTGCATTATCGCTTTCCGCCACCCCAATGGCGGGGAGCCCCAGCTTATGACATGGTTCTTTCTTTTTAAACTCAGGGCTCTTGCCGCAAGGAAAGGGGTAAAGTTTGTCCGGTCGCCTCATGCGGTGTTTATATACAGCTATGAGGTAGTTCGTTATGGCGGCTGGGCAGCGCGGTTTGTTATGCCCAATTTGGGTGCAATGCCAATCCATCATTCCAAAATGGACAGGAAAGGAATGAATGGGATATACAAGGCAATTATTGAAGGCCAATACCCTGTAGCAATGGCGCCGGAAGGGCATGTTTCCTATACAGTCGATGCAGTTCACCGTATTGAACCCGGAGCTGTCCGAATCGGTTTTAACGCGGCAAAGCAGCTTAAAGAAAAAGGCGAAGATTGCCCTGTTGAAATACTGCCGCTTTCAATTCATTTCTGTTTTGGCAGTTGGGGAAAGCTGAATATGGAAATGCTTCTGCGAAAAATCGAAAAGGTCTGCGGTCTTTTCCAAAGGGGCAGGAAGGAGATTCCGTTTATAGAACGTTTAAGGCAGTGCAGGCAGCATCTTCTGGAAGTAAATGAAAAGCGTTTCGAAATCAAGGGTGATGATTCGCTTTCCTTTGAGGAACGCCTTGATAAGGTAATCAACGCAGCATTGAAAACCGCCGAGAGGATGATGAATTTAAAAAGCGAAGGGGATTTTTTCATAAGACTGTATAAAATGCGTCAATTATGCTGGGATCGGATTTTTTTGCCGACAGTAGACAATTTCGATAAAATGACAAAAGTTGAGCATAGTATGCTGGATCTTGGAACAGGAGAAGCGTGGTACATTTCACGTTATCAGGAGCTGATAGATTTTTGCTGGTACTTTCGTGTTCCGCTCCCCGCCGAAGATATACCTCTTAGCCGCAAAATCGAGTATGTCCAGAATCTTTGGGATTTTGCCAACCGTACTATGGGCGGTGCGTTTTCCGACAGAGTGAGTATCTTTCCAAGAAAAGTCATTATTCGGGCGGCTCCGGTTATCAGCTTAAGTGAACGTCTTCCTGAATACAATCGTGATAAAAAAACGGCAGTTAATAAAACTATGTCAGACTTAAAAAAAGCATATCTTGACAATATAAAAGGTTTTCAAGACTGTTAGCTGAAAGTAATGCTTTGTCTTACACTATCTTTTTTTCGGAAGCTATGCGGATTGCATCGGCAAGGTTTTCCGCACCGAGTTTCATGTAAACGTTATTTATTACCATCTTAATCGTATTGATTGACAGGTTTCTGTTGGCGGCAATTTCCGTGCGGGAAAGGCCGTGAGAAAGATCTGTGAGCACTTCACGCTCTCTTGCAGAAATGATTAGATTTGCAATGCTGTTGGTTTGTCTGTATATTGTAACAATATGAGCCTGCCTTTTTGCATAAGAGGCGGATTTAAGGTTTACGGTTTCCAGCCATGCTTCCGGAATACCGCAGCTGGCGCCATTTTTTCTGCCTTGTTCCTTGAGCGCAAATGTTGTTAAGGTACGCATATCTTTGCCAAGTTCAATAAAGGACATCAGCAGATTATTGGGAGACGCTGTTTCATAGGCAATCTTCAGTGTATCAAGGGCTTTTTGTTTTTCATCCATTTTATAATATATGCAGGCTTCCATCGCCAGCATTTCCGTTCTTCCGTATAAATATGATTCCCGCTGT
>JAIRUY010000020.1 GCA_031254175.1 Treponema sp. | reverse complement strand
TTCTCAATAACCTTTCTATCCCCATCTGGTCTATTACTTCGCTTACAAGCCTAACAAGATGGCCGGCGGGTATGAGTTCTTCAGTACTTGGGGGGATTAAAAATGCCTGGTGCTGCTCGTAGGGTTTATACGTTATTTTATCGCTTTTGCCTTTGCTCATTCAGGAATCTTATCATGGGTTTCTCGTTAGGGGAATTTGATAAAGGGGCTGCAAAACTTCTTGGACAGCCCCATAAGTTCATAAACTTCTTAAAATCCTTTCCGCTTCGGCTTTACCTGAATAATTTGGGTTACGGTTAACAAGATCCTGTAAATATCTTTTTGCGTCACTGTTCTGCCCGAGTGATACATATGTCATTCCCAGTTCAAAAATCGCGTCCCAGTTATCAGGCGACAGGCGAAGCAATGTTTGATAGGATGTTTGGGCTTTTTGAAGATCGCCGGCGCCGGCATAGGCGCGCGCAAGGTTAAAATGGACAGTCTGATCGTTCTGTCTTGCCGCTAACGCCCTTTCATAATGATTAATACTGCTTGCCCAATTCTCTCTCTTTGCGTAAACAGCGCCTAAATTATTGTTTGCTTCAAAATTGCCCGGCTCTACCGCATAAGCTTCATTAAGAACAGCAATCGCTTCATCAAAATTTCCCGATGTAAGGTAAATGCTTCCAAGATTAATCCTTGGACGAAGGTATTTTGCATCAAGCGCCGCCGCTGTTTTATAAGCGTTAATTGCCAAGTCAACCGCGCCCGATTCTTCGCACGCAAGTCCAAGCGTATACACATAAACCGCGTTGTCAGGATTACTGTCAACGGCGCTTTTCGCGAAGGTAATGGCTTCACTGTATTTTTTCAGTCCAAGTTTAACAACTGCCATATTATAATTGGTTTGGGCGTCATTTGAGTTTATTTGCAGCGCACGCGCGAATACGCTTTCCGCCTGTGAAAAATTTCCGGCCCGACTGTATGCCGCGCCCAATTCGCATAACGTAGTGTAATCATTTGGGCTGTACTGCAAAGCTTTGGAAAATGCGTCAACTGCGCCTCCTGCGTCTCCTTTTGCAATAAGTATCCTGCCGATTTCCCTGTGAGCTGCAAAATAATCGGCTTTTACCGCGATTGCCTGTCTGTATGCCGCAAGAGCCTCATCCTGCCGGTTCAACATTCTAAGGGTTCCTCCAAGATTGTACCATGCCGATTCTGAGTTTGGATTTATTCTTGCGGCGTTCTGGAAATGTTCCCTGGCTTCCTGATAACGTCTTGCGCTGAAAAGCGAGCGCGCTAAATCATGAACGTACAGGTAATTATTCGGCTCAAGACGGACCGCTTCCCTTAGGGCGCTTATGGCTCTCTCCGTTTGATTTGCGTCACGCGCAATTCTGCCAATGACAAAATGAGGAAGCGCCTGTGTATTATCGCTAGCAATTGCCTCATTTGCATGCTCTATTGCCTTTGCAGATGCTTCCCGGCCGGCGGGCGTATTACGGTTTTCTGTGTAATAGTTGTAATACGCTTCTGACATTTCCGCCAGTTTTTGCGCCTGAAAACGATTTTCTCACGGCGGTATTGTACTTTTTGCTTCTGAAAATAATTGCGCAGCTCCTGCCAGATCACCGGATGCAAGGCGGGCTTTTCCGTCAGAGACAAAATTGTTCACCCTTCTCATAATTTCCTGAAGTTCCCTTGAAGCCTTTGCCAGTTCTTCTTCCTGCGCCCTTCTTCTCACTTCTTCCGCCTGTGCGGCGGCCCGGCGTTCTGCGGCAGCGTCAGTTTCAGAGGCGGCCAAAAAATCCGACGCTGCCCTTTGCTGGTTAAAGGCAGCCTGACTGGAAGCAAGAAGAGCATTTTGCCTCTGTTGTTCTTCAAGAAACCGGCGCTGCGCTTCGATCAGGGAATCGGTACCGCTTGTTCGATCTATGCTTAAAATTTGCATCTGAAGGATGCGGGCATCTTCGTCTTCATGATTTTCTATAAGTAAACTGTCAAGCAGATTTAGAGCTCTGTCATATTCACCTGCTTCAGCATAACTTGCGGCAAGTCTCAGAGTATTATTTCTTTTTGTGTCATGCGCGGCATAAAACCCGCCAGAATCTTTTTTTCCGCCAAACAGAAAGATTCCGCTAACAATAAGCAGAACCAGTAATACTCCGCCTGATATTATTATCAATTGCTGTCTTGACATATACATCTTTAATTTTCCCTCCCCCTGCCCTTCAGCGCCCGCTCCGTTCATTAATCAAGCTCAAATTCGCCTTCGTAGTGTTCAACATCTTCAGCGCCGGAAGATATGCCTTTGCTGAGATCTGCGGCTGCCTGCAATGACGCTGAAACAGACTCCAGAATTTTTTCCCTTTCTTCGGCAAGTCTGCGCTCTACTTCTTCCGCCATAATTCTTCTCATCTCTTCAGATGCCGCTTCTGTGCGGATTAAACCAATAAGCCGCTCAATACTTGTCCGCTGGGAAGAATTCGGTTCCAGCGCAAGATACCGCTCATAATCGGCAATGGCATCCTGCAAATTTCCTGCTTTTATCCGCGCATTTGCCCTTCCAAGATAAGCTCTGGAATAAACAGCATCAAAAGCTACGGCCTGTGTAAAATACCTCTCCGCTTCTTCTGTATTCCCGCTTTGAAAATAAACATTTCCAAGATTATTGGCAATATTTGCCGAAAGGTCTCCGGCTCTCGGCAGCACACGTCTGTAAATAATGATTGCTTCATTCGTCCTGCCAAGCTGTTCATACACAATTCCGAGGTATAGGTGAGCCAATAAATGTGCAGGATCTTCCGCTATCGCGCTTTCAAGGAAAACCACAGCCTGCGCGGGGTTATTCTGCATGAGCAATTCCTCTCCCCTTGAAAAGTTCTGCCCAAAGCCCAAAACAGATAATAAAAGCAATGAAACCACAAAAAACTTCTTCAAAATATCACCTTCCAGTCTCCCCGCAGCCGGCGTGGTATGGAAATTTATTAACGCTGCCTACGACAGCTTCCGAATAATAAAACAATCTGCTAAAATCAAGATTACAAGGGAAATTATGCCGGATTCTTTCTATAATCATTATATCGACAAAGTTTCAATTTATAGAAGGACATTTCTTTGAAAATTCTGTGTATTTCAGATCAAATAGACCCTTTAGTTTATTCTTCCTGCATAAAGGAACGTTTTGCCGATGTTGATCTGATTTTATCGGCAGGAGATCTGCCCATGGATTACATTGATTTTATTATATCCAGCCTTAATAAACCGTTATTTTTTGTTTTTGGCAATCATCATTTGAAAGAAATAAAATATTTTAAAAAAAACCTAAATACTTTAGTTTCGTTTGAAGAAAGGAATTTATTTGCCTGCGGAGCGGTTTATCTAGGAACAAAGGTAAAAACCGAAGGAGATTTTATTGTCGCGGGTCTGGGCGGCTGTATGCGGTACAATAACGGTGAAAATCAATTTACGGACTTTCAAATGTTTCTGGAAATGGCAAAACTTTTTCCAAAACTTCTGTGGAACCGTATTTTTCACGGCCGTTTTCTGGACATACTTCTGACCCACGCGCCTCCGAGAGGCATTCATGACAGAAAAGACAAATGCCATCTTGGGTTTAAAGCCTATCTGTGGTTTATGAAGGTTTTTAAGCCTAAATATCTAGTTCACGGCCATATCCATCTGTACGATCTGGCCGATGTACGCTGTACAAAATGGGAAAACACAATGGTTATTAACGCATACAGTCATTTTATTATTGGAGATTAAAATGTTAGACGACATAGCAAGACAGACAGCTTATACGGATTTCTCACGAGCCAAAAACAGGGCAATTTTTTCGCAAATTCAAAATTTTATGAACCCTGATCGCAACAAACTGCTTTCATTTCATGATGTAAAGGACATTCTGAAACCAAAAAACGAAGTTTATATGGGAAATCAGACAGTCCCCATTAATTTGATAGCCGGCAGCGAAGGCCGTTACCACGATTTTAATAAATACTTTCTTCCCAAAAAAGATCATCTTCGAAGCCGGTGGCAAAGAGTAGACGAAGCCCACATTAAAGATATAGTTCTTCCGCCCATAACGCTTTATGAAATAGGAGGAGTATACTTTGTCCGTGACGGCAATCACCGTGTCTCTGTAGCCAAAACGCAAAAAGTTGAGTTTATTGACGCTGAAGTTATCAGCCTTACAACAGAAATCAACATGAAACCTTCCATGACCGTTGATGAATTAAAGGAAGAAGTTATAAAATACGAAAAAAATATTTTTTATGAAAAAACAGATTTTGACAGCCTGACAAATTACAGGGAGTTAAATTTCAGTTCTCCCGGCCGTTATGATGTTATTTACAATCACATACTTGTTCATAAATATTATTTAAATGAAGGTATGAAAGAGGAGATCCCTTTCAGTGATGCTCTTGTGTCATGGTTTAACAATGTATATAATCCTGTAATAACAATAATCAGGGAACAATGGCTTTTGGCGGAATTTCCGGGAAGAACAGAAGCCGATCTTTATGTCTGGATTATCAAACATTGGGATTTTTTGAAAAAGAAAATCGGCTCCTATTCTCTTGCGGAAGCGGCAGGAGATTTTTCCAAAAAGTACGGTAAAAGACAGGGGAAGTTTTTCAGGTTTCTTGTATTGCTGGCTGATAGAATATTTAACGCGGGCAGAAGGAATACTTAAGTGGCAGTTTTATCAATACAGTCCCATGTAGTATTTGGATATGCCGGAAATACTGCCGCTGTTTTCCCTCTTCAGCGGCTTGGACGGGAAGTCTGGGCGGTTAATACTGTTGAGTTTTCCAACCATACAGGCTACGGCGCGTGGCGGGGCAGTATTCTGGGCGCCGATCTTGTTGCGGAACTTGTTACAGGGCTTGAAGAACGCGGTATATTAAACCGCTGCGAGGCTGTGCTTTCGGGCTATCTTGGAGACGCGGCTACAGGCAGGGCTGTTATTGAGGCAGTAAAAAAGGTGAAAAAAGAAAACCCGCTTTCTCTTTATTGCTGCGATCCTGTTATGGGAGACGTTGGGCGCGGTTTTTATGTAAAGCCCGATATTCCGCAATTGTTTAAAAATGAAATGCTTCCCGTTGCCGACATTGTATGTCCAAATCAATTTGAGCTTGAAACGTTGACCGGCATTAATACGCAAACAACAGAGAAAGCAATTGAAGCAATAAATATTCTGCACGAATCCGGGCCGTCTGTAGTTCTTGTAACAAGTTTCCGCGAAAAAGCGGAAGAACTCAGCATGCTTGCATCTGACAAAACAGGAATTTATAAAATTACCACTCCGGAACTGCCTCTTGGCAGCGGTGTTGCGGGTACAGGGGATATGACTACGGCTGTTTTTCTTTCCCGGTTTCTTGAAAAGGGAAATCTGGAAAAAACCCTTGAACTATGCACCGCGTCTGTTTTTGGAATTCTTAAAAGCTCTTTTAATCCTCAGGATAGTTCTAAAACTTCTGATTCAGTGTATAATAATGAGAAAGTGGAATTGAAAATTATTGAAGCGCAGGAACAATTTACCGCTCCTGTATATTCATTTAAGGCGGAGAAAATTAATTAATGCCGATTTCAACAGACTGGATAGGGTTAAGCCCGTATGACCGTTTTAATTACTTTATTGCTCCAAAGGTAAACCGCTTCAAGGCGCTTATACAAATCATCGAATTAATGGGATTTAATTCGTTAGTTATGGACTTTGATAAAAACAAACATTTCTTTATTTTTCCTCCGGGCAAAAAACTGCCCCGCCCTGTAGGATCCGCTTTGCCGAAAATGGGAGAAAGCCCCTATATTCTTGTTGCGCATTATGATCGTGTTGACGGAAGCCCCGGCGCCAACGATAACAGCATAGCTGTTTTTCATCTTCTGCGGGCGGCAGTCCTTCTTACACGGAAAAATCTTGAAAACTGGATGATTATCTTTACCGACAAGGAAGAGCTTACCGCCGGAGAAAGTTTAATTTTTCAGGGGTCTTATAAACTTGCGCAAAAACTTAAAGCATGGGGTTTTGAAAAGGCAAAGATTTTTAACTTTGACGCATGCGGAACAGGAGACACTCTTGTTTTTTCCAATACAGCGGATGCTATTTTAAAATCAGGCGACAGTCCAAATGTATTAAAGATAAAAACTGGAATTCAACAGTTGAGGTATCATGCTCTGGAAACGGCGAGCCTTATCCAGTTTGAAAAGTTTCTTATTGCACCGGCGCCTGTTTGTGATGACATGGGTTTTCTAAGGGCAGGTCTTGCCGCTCAAACTGTCACGATGCTTCCTTCGGAAGAAGCTGATCAGTTTGAAGAAGTATTGCGTAAATACCCGGAATTTACCGACTCGCTTTTATCGGGAGGCATAAAAAACTCTTCTTCCCGCAGATTTTTTCCCGCTACATGGAAGAACTTAAACGGCCCTGCCGATACTCCTTCCCGCCTTACTCCGCAGCATTTTGAGAAAACAGTAAACTTTATTGTAGAGTTATGCAGATAACAGAACACTAAACACCTAAGATTTTGCTGTATGTTTCAAGCGAGCTGTCTCCAAAATTGCCGGAAAGAACCTTCTTTGTAAGTATCTTGCCAAGCTGAACACCCTCCTGATCAAAACTGTTTAAATTCCAGACAAAGCCCTGAAACATTACCTTGTTTTCAAAGTGTGCAAGCAGGCTGCCCAATACAGCGGGAGTGAGCCTCTTTCCGTAGATCAGGCTGGAAGGCCGTCCGCCGGGAAACTCTTTGTTTCTGTCGGTGTTTTCCTGTCCCTTCGCGAATGCAACAATTTGAGCGGCAAGATTGGCGTTCAGTTTTGTCTGACTGACAGAATTATCAACCGTTACGTCATCATTACGCTGGCTTTCAATAAAACCTATAAATTGAAGCGGAATAACACCGGTACTCTGATGCAAAAGCTGAAAAAACGAGTGCTGCCCGTTTGTTCCCGGTTCGCCGAAAATAACAGGGCCTGTTTCGTAATCGACAGGTTCACCGCTGCGGTTTACACGCTTGCCGTTTGACTCCATATCCATCTGCTGAAGATGAGCCGGAAAGCGGGACAACGACTGGCTGTAAGGCAAAACAGCAGTATACGGGTATTTCATAAAATTACGCTCCCAGATGCCTATGAGCGCATCCAACAGAGCGGCGTTTTTTTGAACATCCGCCTCAAGAGCCATTTTATCCGCTTCGGCGGCTCCCGAAAGGAATTCCCTGAATACTTCCGGTCCAAAGGAAAGAGAGAGAACACAGCCGCCTACAGCCGATGATGACGAATAACGTCCGCCTATAAAGTCATCAATGTAAAAAGAGTCAAGATAAGCGCTGTTATTCGCAAGAGGGCTTGTCTCGCTTGTTACGGCGATCATGTGCCTACTTGGATCAAGTCCTGCTTTTTGCAGTTTGTCTTTGACAAAAAGCTCATTTGCAAGAGTTTCCTGTGTTGTGCCGCTTTTGGAGACAAGTATAAAAAGACTCTCTTCAAGCCGGCAGGAGCCAATGACCTGCGAGGCGTCATCAGGATCAACATTGGATATAAACTTCGCGTCAAGACGTTTTTTCCCTTCTTTTACAGCCCAGTTTTCGAGAGCCAGATACATGGCCCGCGGCCCGAGATCGGAGCCGCCAATTCCGATTTGTACTACTGTTGTAAAAGGTTTTCCTGTTGACCCCTTGTATTTTCCTTCATGAACAGCGGAAGCAAAATTACATAAACGATCAAGCTGTTTCCTGTAAAACTCCCCGATATTTTTTCCGTCTTCGATAACAGGCTGTCCTGCCTCTCCGCGCGAAAGCTGGTGTAAAACTTTGCGTTTTTCACCTGTATTCATCATTTCTCCGTTCAGGAGAGCCTTGTATTTTGCAATAAGTTCCTGTTCATCCGCAAGTTCCTGCAGCAATTTAACCGTCTGTTCGTCAACAGCTTTTGCAGCCCATGAATATTTTAAGCCCGCCGCCATTGGAATCCGGCACTCCTCTACTCTTTTTGCATCAAGTTTATTTTTAAAATCAAAAGATACCGGCTGTTTGTTAAGTTTTTTATACGCATCTGTTTTGTCAAAATTATTGAATTTCATCGTTTTCCCCCAATAAAAATTTTATTTCGATAACAGCTACTTCGCTGTTTGTTCCAATTCTGACAGGCGGGCCCCAAAAACCGGCGCCCGATGTAACAACGGCCTGCATGGTCTTTCCCCGCCAATATCCGTAATCGGCCGCTCCCATTCTACCAAACATTCTTCTTGTAATAAACCCTCCCGGAAAAACCTGCCCCTTGTGCGTATGACCGGATAAAACCAGATCCGCCCCTGCTTCTTCAAGCTGCGGAAATTCTACAGGCTGATGTTCCATTACAATAATTGTACCACGGAAGCTGCTACTTGAGTTTTCGTTAATGCCGCCCAGCAATTCACTTGCGGTTTTCCTTTCCGCGTTCAAACCGATGGGGCGTACATCTTTGCGTCCGGCAATATATAAATCTTCCCTGATTTTATGCGACTCGTCTTTTAATAAAATAACGTCTGCCGCTTTTAAAATTTCTTCTATCCGTTCTGTTTTGTTGCCGGAAAAACTCATGCGGTCAATATCGTGATTGCCAAGACACGCGTATACGCCTAACGGAGCGTTTATCATCCTTAACACGGAAATAACACCTTCCAAATCTTTTATGCTGTCAATGTGTCCGTCAAATATATCGCCTGTAATACAGACCATGTCAGGCTCCGCGCTGTTTACAGCATCAACAATTCTTTTTATCTGTGATTTTCCAATCATGGAACCGATATGCAAATCTGAAATTAAAGCAACACGAATGCCGGCGCCAGTTCCGTTAAGAGTGACATTGTAATCGGCTCTTTTTATTGAATGTACGTTAAACGCACCGTAAACAATAAAAATTGCGCATGTCAGGAGAACCGCTCCAAAAGTGTATATGTTTAAGTTGGGTATTTTTTTCCCCGCAAAAAACAAAATCAACCGTACAAATTCGGAGATTACAAGCGGCATCAGAAGATATAAAATTACCGCCATCCACAGGGAGGCGGCTGTATTGAGAAAACGCAGATTATTGGACCTGACAAAACCTGCCGCCAGCATAAGGCTGCAAAAAACGGCAAAAAGCGGCCAATAAAAACCTGCCTTTAAAAATGGAAAAAAACAACGTAAAAACCCTAGCAGCCTAATTCCAATGTAGAAGCAAAAAAACGCATAAAGAAGAAAAACCGGCGCGGCAAAAAATATCCATCTCATTTTCTGTATCCTCAAAGTTTAAGTACCGTATTATAACACCAATTCGATATTACAGAAAGCAAAATTAAAGCCCCAGCGCAATGCCTGTCTCAGAATAAATCTAACGGTCTTTGCTCAGATGGCTGTGAGGCGGCTTGACGGCTGTGGACATTATTTACGCAGACTTTGGTCTGGCGTTTTCTGAATCCACACCGTATGCCGCCGCCCAGCCAACTGCGCAAAGGCCGCTAGGTTTATTTCGAGGCGGACATTTCTTCTAGTGTCATAGCAAAATACGCCGGACAGCACGCCGCTACATTATGGCTGTGCTCAACTGCTGCGGTAAAGGTGGCTGAACTATTTGACAACACCACGCTAAAAGTAGTATAGTAATCCAACCACAAAAATAACTAGCCACAGGAGTAAAAACATGGTAAACTTAAAAATGCCGTT
>JAIRUY010000271.1 GCA_031254175.1 Treponema sp. | reverse complement strand
ATTTCCGGCATTTCTATATCCAGAAGAATCAAATCGGGGATTATGCTCTCAAGTATCTCAAAAAGTTTATCAGCGGACGGCGCCGGAAAAACTTCATAAGATGTTTTTAGCATGCTGCGTCCCATGCTTAAGATTGCCATGTTATCATCTACCATAATAATCTTGTAACGAATGTTCTGCATTTTCCCTACCCTTCTTTTTCCAAAGCAGAAAGCTTTTCTGTTATTTCTGTAAAATTCATTTTGTCCACATTTTCCCTGAGCCAGTCAACCAGACTGCCGCCGGATTCATATTCATATTTTTCAAGTTCCGCCATTGCATCATCGACTCCGTCCATTTTGTACTGTAAGCACGCATCAAGAAGTTCAGAAAGTTTTTGTCTGTCCGGCGTGTCAGCTTTTGGCCTGGGATTTTTTTCGTTTTTTTCATTTATCATATGATTCAAATCTGCAATAAGTTTTTCTGTGGATTTTATAAAAGCGGCATTATTGTCTTTTATAAAACCGAAATCATTGGCTTTAGCCGCTCCTTCCAAGGCTTCTGCCAAACAGCCCGCCGCTTCAGCTCCAATGCCCCGGCTCGCGCTTTTTATTCCATGAACAGTAATTCCGTATTTATCAATGTCTTCTTTTTTGATGTCTCTTATACTGTCAAGCAGCGCCGGTGTATTGACCGCATATGAACGCAATACATCCAGATAAGATTCCTCGTCATTTCCAAAACGCAAAAGTCCCTTGTTGACATCAATTCCAGAAATTTCAATGCCGCTGTGATGCCGTCTTTCCAAACCCGAACGCCTGTCATGGCCTTGTAAAGCATCCGGCGCCGCATCCGAAATTACCATTTCCTGTTTTTTGTCACGTACAAACTCCCGGATTATCGCATCAAGACGGGGAAGTTCAATGGGCTTTGGTAAAAACGCATTAAATCCCCTGCTTAAAAACATTTCTTCGTTTCCCATAATCGCATTGGCAGTGAGTGCGATTATCGGCACTGTCTTTGCGTATTCAGTTCCTATTTCTTTGCGTATGATCTCCGCAGCCTCTATCCCGTCCATCTCCGGCATCATGTGATCCATAAAAATAGCGTTGTATTTAATTTTTTCTTCGCGGACTGCATCAACAGCTTCCTTTCCGCTTCTTAGACAGTCAATCTGCATACCGTATGGTCTCATCATGCCTTTGGCTACATCAAGATTTGTCGTGACATCATCAACAACAAGCACTCGCGCATACGGCAGGCTTATCCTCCGCATCTGTAAATTCCGGCGGCGCTTGTGATCTGAATAATGGAAACTCCTGAGACTCTCGACTGTTTCCGCTCCAATTACCGCGTCTGAAACAAATTGCTGCTGTATAACTGCGGTGAAAACACTGCCCTTTCCATATTCGCTTTCCACAAAAATTTTCCCGTTCATCATCTCAACAAGCCTTTTTGTGATAGGCAGTCCAAGCCCGGTTCCTTCTATCTTGCGGTGATGCTGCATATCCGCCTGCACATAATCGGAAAACAGGTTTTCAATATTTTCACTGTGAATACCCTCGCCTGTATCGCTGACTTTAACGGTCATAAAAACAATGTCTTCCTTCCTTTCGCAGTTTAAACTCAAGGTTACCTTTCCTTCCCTTGTGTATTTGAAAGCGTTGGAAAGAAGATTGTTCAAAATTTGCTTAATCCGCAGATCATCGCCGTAAAGCCGCACAGGAAGATTTTCATTTATATCAAGGACAAAATCAATTGGTTTTGATTCAATGCGCATTATGCTTTGAGTGATTGTATCATTAATCAGGCTGGGAATATCGTATTCAACCGGCGCAAGCTCAAACTTGCCTGCTTCTATTTTGGAAATATCAAGAATATCGTTAACTGTGCTGAGGATTATATTACCTGCGTTGTTTATCTTTTCAAGATTCATATGAGCTTCCCCGTTTAAAAGGCCGGCTTCCAAAGTCAAATCTGAAAGACCGATTACAGCGTTAAGAGGCGTGCGCATTTCATGGCTCATTCTGGCAAGGAAGTTGGATTTGGCGTCATTTGCTTCCTGCGCTGTTTTCAGCGCGGCTTTTAATTCAACCTGAAGCTTTGTTCTTTCCGTAACATCATCGAAACTGCCCATCACATTGGTAATGCTGCCGTTTTCGTATAAAAGAGTAGTACGTATGCGGTATGTTTTACCGTCAAGCTCGGCGTTAAAATCCTGAGACCCGTTATTTAAAGTCTCCGGTATGCTTTTAAGAATACAGAAGAAGCGGTTGTCATGCAGGGCATCTTCAGTCTTTTTTCCTTTAAAATCTTCATGCTTGCACCCAATTTCTTCCAGATAACGTCCGTTAAAAAGCGTTATCACATTATCCCTGTCTACACACCAGATAATGCCTGAATAGCTGGCGATTACAGCTTCCAGCATATCAGCGGCATCCCGGATATCCAGCGCCTGTTTGTTATGCGTAATGGCGCTGACCATTATCAGGCTTCCGGAGTGCAGAATATCTATCTCGTCCGCTGTAAATGTACGTTCCCTGACGCAGTCATCAAGGCTGAAGAATCCCCAAAACCTATAATCCAGAAACAACGGAATTTTTACGGTGGACTTAATATCATAACCGCCGAGAAAATCCTGCTCTTTTTTTAAAAGGCCGGTAAGCGGCCCGCTGACGTATTTGCCCTGCTTAAAATCAGTTTCCCATTCAGGTATTTCGCTGTAGGAAAAATTAAAACCAACGGAAATCGGAGCCATCCTGCTGCCCGCTTCACTGATCCATTGATATTTAAGGAAAGCATGAAGCTCGCCGTCTTTAAAATCGTTTTGCCAGATCTGGACACGGTCAACATCAATACTGCGTCCGATCAGCTCCATGCCTTTTAAAAGCGAAGTTTCATAGCTTTCATTTTCTTTCGTAGCAAGTATTACAGAAGCTGTGCGGTTTACAACATTAAGCAGATTGTTTCTGCGTTCAATCTCGTCTATCATTTTTTTATGCTCACGAAGATCGTGGACGTAACCTGCAACAATAAAATCGTCTTCATACGGGACACGGACAAGGGTAACTTCCGCGGGCATCGGATTGCCGTTCTGGTCCTGATACATCCATTCAAAAACAAACTTTCCTTCTTCAAGCGCTTTATTGATATACGGCACAATCATATCCCGTGAAACATTTCCGTCAGGCTGATACTTTGGCAAAAAATCGAGAAATTTGTCTATATATTCCCGTTTGTCTCTTAATCCAAAAAGTTTGACCAATTCTTCGTTACAACCGATGTTTTCGTGGTTTTTATTCCAGATATGGCAGCCAAGCGGAGTCGCATCCAGCATCAGTTTGCTGTATTCATGCGCCTTGCGGAGTTCCCCCGCCTGAATGCTGCGGTTTAACGCGCTGACAATCATCAAGCCTGCGGAACGCAGTATTTCAATTTCTTCCTCTGTAAAATACCGTTCGCGGCGGCAGTCATCAAAACTGAAAAACCCATAAAAAAATCCATGCATAAAAAGCGGTATCGCCAAAATTGATTTTATGCTCTGATTAGCCAGCAATTTTTGCTCTTTCTCTGTAAGGCCGGACAAAGGCCCGTTAACATATTTATTCTGCTGGAATTTTTTTTCCCACTCGGGATTATCAACATAAGAGCACGTCCCGCTGACAAACTCCTGCTGTTTGCCGAATTCGCTCTCCCAGTGAATTTTATTGACATAACAAAGAACGCCATCGACCAATTCGTTATGCCAAACAATAATACGGTCTACATCCATGCAGCGGCCTATGATCTCCATGCCTTTCATAAATGAAGCATGCATATTCTTGTCATCGGCTGCCGCAAACAATGCAGACATCGCGCTGTTTACAGCATGAAGAAGCTGTTTTTGACGAAACTGTTCTTTTGTTGTATCGCATATAGTCCGCGCCAAATCGCCGATTTCGTCATCACGTTCGCTGCCATAAAAATTATCCTGCGCGGATTTACCTTCCGATACACTTTTTGTCAGACGGTACAGGGGCGTGAAAAACAGCCTGTTCATCAGGATATTTCTTCCTACCACATACAAAAGCAAAATTATCAGCATTACAAACAGAAGAATCATAAGATTAATCAAACTGGAATATGCAAAACCTTTGAACAAAATAACAATCGACCAGTCCGTTTTATCTATTGGATTGATCGCTGCATATTTATAAGCGCCTCTTCTCAGTTTTATAATTTCAGATTGAGAAAGATTTGTGAATAATCCGTCTATACGCCCAAGATATGATGCAATCGCCGCAGTAAACGCAGGATCGGAGCTTTCATCAATGATATCGCGGGTAACCTTTTCGCTTAAAGTATCGTAAGCAGAGCTGTCTGTTTGTATTATGCCATTTTTGTCTATGACATATCCACTTATCATGTCCGGCTCATATTTATCGAATATTTTTTGAAATATATCCGGTATCCGAAGACCTGCACAAAAAAAACCTATAAGTTCTCCGTCCGCAATTACCTTGTGATTGATCCACAAATACCAGTTTTGTCCAGAGTCATCAATGGCAATAGTTATTATATAGTCATTTTTTGACTCCATACCTTCAAAGTACCATGCGTCATCAGGATCAAACGGTTCCAATGTCCCGACAGGAACAAAATTGTCAAGCATAACATCACTATGGATTGAATACTCATTCTTTGATTCATGAATACCAAAATACAAATGAACGCCATGTAAAATACCCGTATAATCTATCACTTCGTTAAAGACAGCCGTTTTTTTTTCATCGTTCCGCTCATCTGTATACCAGCCGGTAATTGCCTTTGAGTTGGCAACTTTTCGCGCAAGAATGAGATCTTCGCTTATATATGAATAAAACATCTGCGCCGCTTCAGCGGAATATGAACGAACAAGGTTCTCCGCATTTTGATTGTTAATACCCGTGATAATGACGGCGGACATTGTCATTAAAAGAACCAGTACAAGAAGAAGGAGCTTTATGTTTATATTAAAGGCACGAGCGGCAATCCTGCTTTTTTCTTTTTGCCCGGCAAAAATCATCAATAACCTCCAAAACTTGACCTGTTTATTCTATAGCACTAATATTTTACTAGCAAGATATATTATAGTGAAACAACTTAAATTGTTTCACTATTTCCGATTATAATTCTTTCTGTAACACCAATTCGGTGTTACAGAAAGTAAAAT
>JAIRUY010000262.1 GCA_031254175.1 Treponema sp. | reverse complement strand
CGGCCTTCATCGCTGCCGACAGCAACAGATGCTATAATGATGCCGTTTTTGACGCAGTGATTAAGAGCGTTACGCAGAATGCCAAAATGAGATTCTCCGTCAGAAATCAAAATAATTATCTTTCGCGCCATAGATGTACTTTGAAAAACATTTGCAGCTGTTTCTACAAGAATTTCCAGATTGGTACTTCTTCCTGACATTGAGGAAACATCAAGTGATTCAAGGAAATTTATTACAGCTTCATTGTTATGGGCAAGAGGGACTGCCAAATAACCCTTGCTGCGGCCAATGACAGCAGCCATGCGCACTCCTCTTGCTGCGGCCGTACTCTCAACGACAGTTTCCGGAATACTTTCATTTGCAATTAAAAGACCACGTTCAAGCCGGGACATTGTTGTGCCTGACTGCATAACTGCATCCCTAATGTCCATGCTGCGAGAGACATCAATTGCAAAAACTACATCAAGGCCGCGGCGATTATCTGAAACAACAGTCTCTCTTCCCCACCTGGGACCCGCAAGAGCAATAATCGAGAAAGCAATAAATACCCTGAAGAAAATTGCAGAAGCATAAGTTTTTTTCTTTAAGTGCTCCGGCAGCTTATATTTTATTTTACGTGAACCGGCAAATACATCGTACAGAATAATTGGAATAAATATAAATAAAAAGTTCAATAAAAATAAGTAATCAAAAGTCATAGGATCGCTCCAAGAAGGCTGCGCCTGATAAATCTGACAGAAACAAGCAATAAAACAGCAGAAAGCAGGAATTGAAAAGACAAGTATCTTTTTTGATGAATAACTCTTGATCTTTTTACTGTCATTTCAAGGTCATCAAACCGGGAAAAGACCGCGGAAAAAGCATCGACAGAAGCTGCAGTAAAAAAGTTTCCTCCACCCGATGCGCTTAAGCGGCGCAGGCTTTCCATGTCATAACGTGAATCATATATGCCGGTTCTGCGTATTCTTGTATACGGATCGATGTAATCTATCGGTACTTCTCCGGCTGAACCTACCGCAATAACAAAAAAAGATACGCCCATTTCGCGCAACGTTCCGGCGGCTGTTTCAGGATGAACGGAACCCGCGTTGTTTTCACCATCAGTAATAACAATTGCTGCCTTGCGTTTCGCGTTTGATTTTTCCAAATGATACGCGGCGACAGCAAGCCCTGTGCCAAGCGCTGTTCCGTCTCCAAGTTCTCCTATTCTAATCTGTTCAAGCCTTAAACTCAATGTCTCCCTGTCTGTGGTCGGCGGAACAAGAAGGGCCGCATCTTCTCCAACCGCCACAAGGCCAATGCTGTCAGACGGACGCTGCCCGGCAAATTCGGAAATCATTGATTTGGCAATATTAAAACGGTTTTTCCCGTCCATATCCAAAGCAGCCATGCTGGGGCTGACATCCAGAATAAAAATTATATCCATACCGCGGCTTATCCAGACAGTTTCCGATGTCTTTAAAACAGGGCCGGCGGCACTTAAAAACAACAGGGTAAAACCTGCAAACTCAAAAAATTTTAAAAGTTTTGTCAGCCAGCTTATCTGTGATGTTTTGAAAGGAACTCCTCCGGGAGCACCCAGAGGAAGAGAAGCAACAAATGGATTTTTAAAACGGGAAAGAATAAATAAAGCAAGCGGGATTATTATTAAGGCTGCCCCTGCCAAAATCGGGTTGTCAAAACTCATACTGCCGGCCTTTTTTCTTCCGTTGCTTCAGGCTTTTTCCGTCCGGTTTTTGCCAGTACGCCAAGGAAGAAACGCAGATCGGCTAACAGCCGGAGAATGTCCTGTGAATTAACTTCGGCTCCGGAAAAACGAAGTTCATCGCATTTGCTGAAAAAATTATGAAAATATGAAGATTTTAAATCCACATTTTCCGGTAAATTCAAAGTAAAATTTTTAAATTCACGCGCAGTCATGGAGCGGCAATTGCTTCCTGTCAGGTATGAAAGGAATATACGGAATTTGTCAGACAGTTCATCCAGAATAATCCTTTTGTCTCCTTCTTTCAAGATGGATCTATGCAGGCGTTTTTCTGTGAGTTTCATGGATATAAATAACTTCCAGTATTTCCATTTTTCATTCCATTTACTTAAAAAGAGCCGGCCTTTTAAAATGAACCATATTGACAATAATATAAAAATTATCAAACCGGCCATTGCTCCGTAAATCATCAAACCTGTTCCCGGCATTGCGAGAGAAGACGCAAGCCCTGACAGCTCAATGGATGATTGTCTGTCAACCAGAGAATTTACCGTAACATTGAGTCCTGTAAAACGGTATCCTCCTATTTCAATTACAGGAAATTCCAAAAAACCGGGAACAAACGCTGCAAATTCAATTGTTAACCTGCTTCCGGAAATACGCCGCTGAAGCGTTATTTTGTGAAAATCTATATCCGGATGAAATGGAAAATCATACGAAAAATCAGTAAGAACAATATCGACAGAATCCTGAGTCGTACTTGGCAGCGGCAGAATCATGACAGCCTGATCGCCTACATATATCTGGCGCGGAATTAAATACGCTCCGATATTTTGAGAATGTGCGGCAGTGCACAGCAAAGGAGAAATTACAGCTAACAATAAAAATACAATTCGTTTGTTCATCTTCGTTTCCGTTGTCTGTGCTGGCTGCGGCTGCCAAAGAATTTTATCAGGGCAGAAGCCGCGTCAGTCACAGTTGACAATTCCAGAAACGCCGCTCCCGAACGTTTGCATAAAGATTCCCAATGTGCGGAACGTTCCTTTTGCCATTCGACCCAGTTGTCATAAAAGGACTCAAGGCCGCCGGGCGCCTCAATTTTTACTCCTGTTTCCGGATCTTCAAGGGTAATGAGACCCGGATACGGAAGATCCGGCGGATCGCAAATTCGCAATGCTATGCAATCATGCTTACGGCAAAGGTTTGTCATTTCATTTTCCCAGTTAATGCTGAAAAAATCTGAAATTATAACCACAAGAGAGCGTCTTTTCAGGAACCGGTTTGCGCCTGCCAGAGCGTTGGCTATATTGCTTCCGTTTTTGTCCCTGCGGCTGAAGTTCTGATTTTGATATTGAAGCGCCGCCATTACCAAAGACATTATATGCCGCCGGCCCTTGTGCGGCGGAAAAACTTTTTCTATATCCCTGTCAAAGAGAAAAGCCCCTGCCTGCTGTCCTGTATTTTCGGCGGAAAAGGCAATTAACGCCGCAGAAATCAGAGCCTGTTCATAAGGGCTTAGTCCCTGCCGGGCAATATTTCCTCTGTGCATTGACGGAGATACATCCAATAGAATTAAAATCGTCAACTCACGTTCTTCTCTGTACATTTTTACGAAAGGAGAACCAAAACGGGCGCTGGCGTTCCAGTCAATTGAGCGGATGTCATCACCCGCTTCGTAGTGGCGGGCTTCGTCAAACTCCATTCCCTGACCCTTAAAAATTGATCTGAAATTTCCGGCAAGCATTTCTTCCGCAAGGCTGTAGGAAATTATGGGAAGTGTAGTAATACTGCGCAGTAATTCGCTTGTTTGCATGTTTTTTACGGAATTGGAACGTGGTTTAAAATTCTTGAGATGACACTGTCTGTGTCCATACCTTCGGCTTCCGCTTCGTAAGAAAGAACAATCCTGTGACGTATAACAGGAAGAGCCGCCGTCTTTACATCTTCCGGAGTTACAAATGCCCGCCCCTGGAACATGGCAAAAATGCGGCTGCACCTGTACAGGGCAATTGAAGCGCGCGGAGAAGCGCCGAATGACACATAACGATACACTCCCTCTGCTTTGGTACGCAAGTGTTCATGCGAAAGTCCAGCGGCAGGCCTGGTGGCTGTTATAATCGATACAATGTATTTTGTTATTTCTTCATCTATATGAACGGAGTCGGCGGTTTGACGTAAAAATGTTAAAGCTTCGCGCTTTAATACCGGAGAAAGAGGCGCTGGTTTTTCGTTGTTTGCCGCAAGAGGCAGGCTGTTTTTTACGATATCAAGTTCTTCAACAGGCTGCGGATAGACCACAAGCAGCTTCATCAGGAAACGGTCGAGTTCAGCTTCCGGCAGGG
>JAIRUY010000223.1 GCA_031254175.1 Treponema sp. | reverse complement strand
GTTTTTGGGCTGGCAGGATCGTATATGGTCGCCCAGTATTTTAGTGCAATGTCAATGGAGTATTATTTTTCAAGTCTGCTACAGCATTTGACTATGCAGGATATTTTTCTTTCTTTTTTAAAGAGCTTTTCTTTCGGAGCAATTATTTCCATTGTTGCTTTGATACATGGTTTTTCTGTTGAGCGCGCAAGTACGGAAGTTCCGATAGCGGGATTAAAAGCGGTCTCAAGCGCATTTGCTGTCTGTATAGTAGTAAATGTTATTTTATCGGCGATGTATTATATGGTGTTAACATGAAACTTCACTTCATGTTAGATGAAAGGTACGGGCTTTTTGCCGCATGGGATATGAGTTATTGTAATGGCAGAAATTATCAAGTTTAATAATGTTAGTTTTTCCACTAAAGAAGGAAAAATCATTCAGGATGCTTCTGTAGATTTTGAAATGTCAAAAACTACTGCCATCGTAGGACCTTCGGGCAGCGGAAAAAGCACTGTGCTGAAACTTGCAGCGGGCTTAAAAATTCCTGACAGCGGAGAAGTTTTGTATAAGGGGAAAAATATCAACCAGATGAACCGTGCCGATAACCTTGAGTTTCGCCGCGAAACCGCGTTTATTTTTCAGGATTCCGCGCTCTGGGCAAATCAGGATTTGTTTCAAATACTGGAACTTCCGCTGAAAATTCATTTTCCCAAAATGAACAGAATTGAACGCACAGAGCGGATTAGAGAAATGGCGTTAAATGTAGGTTACAGCAAAGATTTGGATATTAGACCCGCGATGCTTTCAATGGGAGAGCAAAAACTCATCGCCTTTGCGCGGGCAATGCTCTGCAAGCCGGCTTTGCTTTTTCTGGATGAGTGGACAGAATCTTTGGATGAGGCTGCCGCGGACAGGCTTATCAAGATACTAAAAAACAAACAAAGGGAAGGCGCAACGCTTCTTATTGTAACGCACGATTTGCGTTTAATCTCAGACTTGGCGGATTTTGTTGTTATGGTTATTGACGGAAAAGTAACGGTTACTGCGCCTAAAGACAGCATTATAAGCGAGCTTTTGATAAATGATTTTTTTAATATAGGGATAGCTTCCTGAACTTCCGGTTCAGGTTCGATCATACTGTGCGGGCTTTTTGCCGCACTTGTCAGGGGTGGTATGAAATTTTCAATTAGATATGCGGATAAAATTGTCGGGACACTTGTTGTGCTGGCGCTGATAATTCTGATTGTTGTGATTTTTACGCTTGGGAACAGCCAGCGCTGGTTTGCGCGTGACATTGAATACAAAACCTATTTTACTTCCGCGTCCGCTTTAAGTGTAAATATGGCGGTAAGATACAAAGGTTTTACAATCGGGCACGTAAAAAGGGTGAGGCTTTCCGATGATGATAAAGTAGAAGTAACCTTTACAATATTTGAAGAATATTCTGACAGAGTCAGGGAAGGTTCTCTTGTTGAAATTCGGGAAAGCCCGATTGGACTGGGAAATTCTTTTATTTTTCACCCCGGAAGGGGAGTGCAGCTTATTGAAGAAGGAAGTTTTATACCGGAAATAACTTCAATCGAAGCAAAATGGCTCATAGCATCAGGACAGACTGCTCTTCCTGAAACGGACGGCGACCCCATCAACTCCATTATAAATCAGGTAATGGAAATTATTGAGGCAATAAACGTTGCGATAATAGGTTCAGATGAAACAGACGGCTCTCCGCTTGAACATATCTTAAAAAATATTGAAACGGCAACAGCCAGAGTTAATACCCAGTTGTCTCCCATTATGGATAATCTGGAAACATTGACAGGACAAATATCGGATCCTTCGGGAGCTGTAATGTCAATTTTAAGTTCTGACGGGCCTGTTTATACAGAGCTTACTTCTGTTATATCTTCGATTGCGGGTACTATAGAAAATCTTGAAAAAACAAGTGATTTTATTCCCGCTCAGCTTCCGCAGGTTGCGATTATGATAAATGATTTGGATATTGCGCTCAGATCGGCTCAGGATGTATTGACCGCAGTTTCTAATCTTCCTTTTATAAGGAGCAATGTGCCTCAGCGTGTGGAATCAGGCCCCGGCGGAACAACTCCCAGAGATCTGGAATTTTAATATGGGGAATTTATAGTGAATAAAATAATAAATGTTTTTATAATCATCGCGTTGATTCTTGTTTCTGCCTCATGTTCTTCTTCAAAGAGAAAAAATGCAGGCGATATTTTTCAACTTCGCATTCAATCCGAGAGATTGCTTGAATCAGGCAACAAGGAAGCTGCCAGAGGCAGCTATGACAACGCTCTTATTTTATTAACCGAAAGCAAGCGCGTCGCTACACTTGCTGATGATCTGTCGCTTATCAGCCGAACCAGCCTTTCGCGCGGAAATGTTCTTTTTTCACTTGGCAGAAGGGAAGACGCTTTTGCCGATTGGGAACTGGCAATCGCGGAAGCGCGCAGGCTTGGAAACAGCGAACTGGTGTCAATCAGCATGATTTATCAGGCAAGAGGAAAACTTCTTTCAGGTGATCTTTCCGCGCGGTCTGTAGTTGATGAAGTAGACCGCGAACAGTCAAACATTAAATCAAACAGGCTGTATATTGCTTTTTCCTGGCAGGTGAAAGGACTTGCTCTTCGCTCTCTTGCTTCCTACAGGGAAGCTGAAGACGCTGTGATGAAAAGCCTCGAAATTCATGAAAAAGACGGATATCTTGAAAACGCTTCTTATGACTGGTATACTATTGCTTCAATACGCTCTTTATCGGGTAATATTCAAGGCGCGCTTGACGCTCTTCAAAAATCAATAGAAATTGACCGCCGTATAGAAAACACATGGGGTCTTGCGTCAGGCTGGCGCGCCATGGGGGATGTTTACCGCAGGGCGGGCAGACTGCAGAATGCTGAAGAATCGTACAGAAGGGCTTTGGCAATTTATGCGGCCGCCGGAAACGAACACGAAGTTTCCGAGACAGAAAAAAGAATAAGGGAATTATAGTGAAACAATTTAAATTGTTTCACTATTTCCGATTATAATTCTTTCTGTAACAACGAACATGTTCGATGTTACAGAAAGTAAAATTAAAGGTGTATACAGTGAATAATGTTTTTATGAATACATACAACAGGCTGAATGTTTGCTTTGCCAGAGGCGAAGGGTCCTGGCTTTTTGATATCAACGGCAGAAAATATCTGGATTTTGGCTCAGGAATAGCGGTTAACGTTCTTGGGCACAACTATCCGCCGCTGGTTCGCGCTGTGACAGAACAGGCGGCGAAGTATTTGCATATTTCGAATTATTATCATAGTGATGCAAGCGCCGCTTTTGCGGAAAAACTTGTGGAAGCGTGCGCTCCCTGCGGAATGAAAAAGGTTTTTCTCGCCAACTCGGGAGCAGAAGCAAACGAGGGAGCATGTAAACTTGCAAGGAAATACTCGCTTTTAAAATACGGCCCCGGCAGACACACAATAGTTACCTTAAAGGGTAGTTTTCACGGCAGGACAATTACAACGCTTTCCGCAACGGGGCAGGAAAAATTCCACAAGGATTTTGGTCCGTTTACCGAAGGTTTTCTTCATATCGAGGGCGGTGATATCGAAGCTCTGGACAGGGCGCTTGATGAAAAAACTGTTGCAGGTCTTTTAATTGAAGCTGTTCAGGGAGAAAGCGGCAT
>JAIRUY010000096.1 GCA_031254175.1 Treponema sp. | reverse complement strand
GCTCACCGAGCTGTTCATCGTCGCGTCAGTCGAAGCGGGCGATGACGGCGTCATGGTCCGGCCCACCGATCGCCGCAAATGCGGACGCTGCTGGCGGCATCTTCCCGAAGTTGCGCAGGACGCGTCGTATTTGGCGGCTCCACAGAGAATTGTTATTTTTTCGTTAAGGTCTGTATATTCCATGTTACAATACAACTATACAAGTGTTTAGCTGTATTGTCAAGCGTGAATTTTAAAAATCTTTAGGCCTTGTGTCCTTAACCCTTACCGCCTTACCTTCGGAAACAGGCATACTTCCGCTTTCATGAAGTTCTACTTTGGGACTGATGGAAATTGAAACCTTAAGAGTTTCCATGATTTTTTCTTTCAAAGCATTTAAAAGACGGGCATCATCAAAAAATATTTCACTGCTTACTTCGGTTTTTACCGTCATTCTGTCAAGCGCGCCGTCTTTTTCTACAACGATAAGGTAATTGTTGCCGACTTCCTTCATGCCCATGATCACTTCTTCAATCTGGCTCGGGAAAACATTTACACCGTTGATTATGAGCATGTCGTCGCTTCGTCCCGTAATGCGCCTCAGCCGGCGGTGGGTTCTGCCGCAGGGACAGGCTTCAGTGTAAAAAGAAGTGAGGTCACGAGTCCGGTAACGCAGTATCGGTGTTGCTTCACGGCAGAGAATGGTAAGAATTAACTCTCCGGTTTCTCCTTCTTTTACAGGTTCAAGAGTTTGCGGATTTACAATTTCAGGGAAATAACCGTCTTCCCAGATATGCATCCCTTCCTTGCACTGACATTCAAAAGCAACACCGGGGCCGTTCATCTCGGAAAGACCGTAGGAATTGTACACGTCAATTTTTAATAACGCTTCGATGCGGCGGCGTGTATCTTCCGAATACGGTTCAGCTCCGGCAAAAGCGCGTTTGATAAAAAGGCTGTCTCTCTCCACGCCCGCTTCTTTCATTTTGGTTTCAAGGTGAAGAAGAAAACTCGGCGTTGCATGTACCACGGTAGTTCCGTAATCCTGCATCATTTTGAATTGACGGGCGGTATTTCCGGCGCCCGCCGGGATAACCATCATGCCAACTTCTTCGCCGCCCTGATGAAGCCCTAGGCCGCCTGTAAAAAGACCGTAGGTTATCATATTCTGAAAAACGTCGTTTTTTGTGCAGCCGGTTCCGTAAATACAGCGGGCCATGTAATTTGCCCATCGTTTAATATCGTCACGGCTGAAATAAATTGTTGTAGGGACTCCCGTAGTTCCGCTGGAGGAATGAAGGCGCACAACATCCTCTTTTGGAATACTTAAAAAACCGTAAGGAAAACCGTCTCTTAAATCGTTTTTTGCGGTAAAGGGAATCTTTTTTATGTCATCCAGTGATTTTATATCATCTTCACTTTTAATACCTTTTTTTGACAGCCGCTCTTTATAAAAAGTCGTCCGCAGGGCAATGGCAACTTCTTTTTTTAATTTTTCAAGCTGCAAAGCCTTAAGCTCCGCTCTTGGCATTTTTTCTATTTCCGGCTGCCAGTACTGAAAATTCATTTTTATTTTTTCCCGGCTGCCTGCTGCCCAACTGCCTGCTGTCCGAGTTTATAAGCCTTCGCGTTTGCCTGAACAGTTGCCGTATCTTTTTTTGAAAAAATATCGGCAATGGTTTTTTCAAGGCTTTGTGTTTTTACCGGAAGAAAGTTTGAAGCGGCTCCAACCATAACAATATTTACAGCTTTCGCAAGTCCCGCTTCTTTTGCCAAAGTTCCGGCTTCGACAAGCCGGCTTTTGGGAAGTTTTTTAATTGAGGAAATAATTTCTTCCATCGCCGGATAATTTGGAATATTGACAAAAGGATCGGCGGAAGAAACAAATGTGCCGGAAGTTTTCAGGTACGGCACATAACGAAGGCTTTCAAGAGGCTCCATGGCTAAAATAAGATCCGCCGAGCCTTTGGGAACAAGATCCCCCGGAATCTTTTTATCCGATATACGCAAATGGGAAATTACGGCTCCGCCTCTTTGCGCCATTCCGTGAACTTCGCTCTGGCGTACTTCAAGCCCTTCGCTTAAAGCCGCATGGGCAATAATGGAAGCAACTGACAGGACACCCTGGCCTCCGACTCCGGCTAAAATTACATCATATTTCATGTCTTCCTCTTGGCGGTATTATTGCTTTTTTTTTTACAAGTTTCAAGGGAGAAAAAAATCAGTTTTTAAGAATGGTTTTGTCAAACATTTTTTCAAAAACATCATCCGCAGTTTCTGTAAAATCTACTTTTATAGAATCCCGGATGTCCTTGTCAAGTTCATGCCAGTCCGCCCGGTTGTCTTCAGGCAGCAGGACTTTTTCCATTCCGTTTCTTATGGCGGCAAGAAGCTTTTCCTTAAGGCCGCCAATGGGAAGAACCCTGCCTGTAAGAGTGAGCTCGCCTGTCATCGCTATGCCGGGAAGAGGAGGCGTTTGACAAAGAGTAGAAAGAAGGGAAGAGGCGAGAGTTATGCCGGCGGAAGGGCCGTCCTTGGGGATGGCGACTTCGGGAACATGGATGTGAAAATCGGACTTTGCGATATTTTTGAGTGTAAAATTGTATTTGTCACTTGAACTGCGAAGGTATGAAAGGGCAATACGGGCGCTTTCCTTCATAACATCGCCCAGATTTCCCGTTATTAAAAGCTCGCTTCTTCCGTCATAACGAATGGTCTCAACAGGCATAATGGTTCCGCCTGTTTCTGTCCACGCAAGGCCGTATGTTACTCCAATACGAGCTTCGCCGTATACCAAATCGCGTTTATATTTTTTCTTGCCTAAAAGTTTTTCAAGATTTTCCGGGCTTATGGTTTTTTTGTAAGAGGATACAGGTTTTTCTTTTCCGTATCCTCTGTTTACCGCGTCACGGGCGATGCGCCTTACGCAGCGGGATGTTTCCCGTTCAAGATTACGCACACCCGATTCCATTGTCCAGTGGTTGATGATGTTTTTTATTGCCTCATCCGTAAATTTAATTTTCGCGCTTTCAAGCCCGTTGTCCTTTAATTCTTTTGGAACAAGAAATTGTTTTGCTATGGTGAGTTTTTCATTTTCGCCGTATCCCGGAACTTCTATTATTTCCATACGATCCAGCAGCGGATACGGTATTGTATGAAGTGAATTTGCCGTTGTTATAAACATTACTTTGGAAAGGTCATACTGAACTTCAAGATAGTGATCAACAAAAGTTGAATTTTGTTCAGGATCAAGAACTTCAAGGAGAGCCGAAGCGGGATCGCCCCTAAAATCGCTTGAAAGTTTATCTATTTCGTCAAGAAGAAAAACCGGATTGACAGTTCCCGCCTTGCGAAGGGACTGAATGATTTTTCCCGGCAGGGCTCCCACATAAGTTTTCCTGTGCCCGCGAATTTCCGCTTCGTCACGTACTCCGCCAAGCGAGATGCGCACAAAATTCCGCCCCAAAGCCCTTGCCACGGATTTCCCCAAACTTGTTTTTCCGGTTCCGGGAGGGCCGACAAAACACAGAATTGGCCCCTTTATGGAGTGGGGGACGGGAAGGCAGGGAGCAGGAGGCGGCAGAGGCTCTTCAGGAACAACATCTGCCACAATTGTTTTTTCCTCAATACTTTCCGTTTTTTCTTCATTTGCTTCTGTTTTGTCACATGAGCCTTCTTTTTGTTCTGCGTTACTCGTCAACAGCTGCCTGACTGCGATAAACTCAATGATGCGGTCTTTTGCTTTTTTCATCCCGTAATGATCTTCATCAAGGATTTTTTCCGCTTCTGCAAGGTCGCCTGAATCAACCGAATAGTCACTCCACGGAAGATCGGCAATCCATTCAAGGTAACCGCGCAAAACACCGGCTTCGGGGGAAAGGGTCTGGAGTTTTCTCAGGCGCTTTATTTCTTTCTCCGCTTTTTCCGTAACTTCTACGGGCGGATTTTTTTCCGCAATACGCCTTTCCAGAAGTGTCAGCTCGTCTTCAATTTTATCCTTGCCCAGTTCCTTATTTATTTCCCTGAGCTGCTCATTAAGAACATATTCACGGTGGCGTTTGTCCATACGGCTTCTGACCTTGCCGGTTATGTTTTTCTGGATACCGAATATTTCATTTTCTTTTTCAAGAGTTTCCAGAATCGCAAGAAGCCTCTCGCGCATATCGGTATATCTTAAAAGTTCAATCTTTTTCTCGGATTTTAAGTATGCTGAATTAGAGACAAGATTTGCCAGGCGTTCGGGGTTTTCGCTCCTTTCTACCGCTGAAAGGGTGTCGTTTGATATCTTTTTCGAATAATCCGCGTATTGTAAAAAAGATTTCTGAATGCTGCGAATCAGGCCCAAGTCATCAGGATTTAACGGCTCGGAGAGTCCTGTAGTTTTAAGCGGCTCCACCCTTACAATTGAATAATCATTTTTTGGATTGACAGCAAGAATTGTGCCGCGGTATTCGCACTGAAGCACAACACGGTATGTATTATCGGGAAGTTTAAGCCTGTTAATAATTCTGACAACAGTTCCTGTTTCATAGGGTTCGCTTGTATTAAAGCCGGCCTCAGTTTTTTTAAGGCACGCGGTAAAGAGCCGGTTTTCCCTGGAGCGGGCTTCTTCAAGGGCGGCAATGTCAGAGTTCAGTTTAATAAATATTGAAATGACGGTATCCGGAAAAAGCACCAAATCACGAAGCGGAAGAAGGGGAAAGTTTTCAATGGAGAGTTCCTGATTTTCTGTGTAGTAATCCTGAAATTCATACTTTTTTGCAAAAAAATCGGAAAAGAACTTATTAAAAATGTTTTTTTTTGAATTGTTCTTTTTTTCCATCAGGAAAACCTCAAGTTTAGAGCATTATTTTCGTTAACCGCGGTCAAATACAGGTTAACGATATATTATTGTTCAGAATCAACGTATCTTCGATTTGAAGTTCCCGAACAAGTCAATCAAGCGCTTTTTTGCAGATATATTATTTGCGGCGGCTCAGACTTTTCCACTGTATCGTGTGTGATAATTACCTGTTTGCCGCCTTCCATCGACGGTATGTCAAACATGATATCAATCAAAAGCCTTTCAACAATAGCCCTTAAACCCCTTGCTCCGGTTTTTTGCTTTATTGCCATATCCGCGATTGAGTCAATTGCCTTTTCCGTAAACTCAAGTTTTACATTGTCATAGGCCATGGAAGCCTGATACTGCCTTACTATGGCATTGCGCGGCTCTGTTATAATGCGTTTGAGTTCTTCACGCTTGAGTTCTTCAAGGCCTACTGTGATCGGCAGCCTTCCGATAAATTCAGGAATCATACCGAACTGGATTAAGTCGTCAGGATGAATCGCGTCATACAGATCTTTTAAGGATTTTTCACTCTTTGAAGAAGCAGATCCAAACCCCAGCGGATTTTGCACGACACGCCGTGAAATCAACTTTTCCAGCCCTACAAAAGCGCCGCCGCAGATAAAAAGAATGTTTGTGGTATCAATCCGTATCATTTCCTGATTGGGATGTTTTCTGCCTCCCTGAGGCGGAACAGAAGCGATGGCTCCTTCGATTATTTTTAAAAGAGCCTGCTGTACCCCTTCGCCGGAAACATCACGGGTAATGGAAATATTTTCTCCCTTGCGCGCAATCTTGTCTATTTCGTCAATGTAGACAATTCCGCGTTCCGCGGCGGCAATATTGCCTCCGGCGCTTTGTATCAGTTTAAGAAGTATATTTTCGACATCTTCGCCTACATAACCCGCTTCCGTAAGAGTTGTTGCGTCTACAAGAGCAAAAGGAACTTTAAGTTTTTTGGCAAGGATTTTTGCAAGCAGGGTTTTGCCGGTTCCTGTCGGCCCGATAAGAAGTACGTTTGATTTTTCAATTTCAACTTCATTGCCTTCTGCGGCGCTTCCTGTTGTTCCCGCGCCTTGCGCAGCGCCGGCGGTTTTTGCCGCAGAATCAGATGAAGGATTGGCGATTCTTTTGTAATGGTTGTAAACGGCTACAGACAGCACCTTTTTTGCGTTGTCCTGGCCAACAACAAAAAGATCAAGGTAATTTTTTATTTCTTTCGGCGTGGGAATATCGCCGGTAAATTGATTTGTAAGTTCGTGGGCTTCTTCGTGAAGAATCTTGCGGCAGACCTCTATACATTCATCACAAATAAAAACGTCATTGGGCCCCGCAACCAGTCGGCGGGCCATATCAGCGCTTTTGCCGCAGAAAGAGCAGACTCGTTCAAAAATTTCCGGTCCGTTACGAAGTTTTGCCATTTTTTTCCCTCTTTAATACAGAGTCTGCCACGCCGTACGAGACGGCATCTTCCGCCGACATATACAAATCCCTTTCCATATCGGATGCAACCTGTTCAACGGTTCTGCCGGTGTGACGCGCAAAATATTCAATTGTCATTTTTTTAAGGCGGATTATCTCTCTGGATTGAATCCCTATATCCCGCGCCTGTCCGTGCGCGCCGCCCCATGGCTGGTGTATTAAAACGCGCGATGACGGAAGCACCATGCGTTTTCCGGCAGTTCCCGCCGTTAAAATAAGAGCGGCCATACTGGCGGCCTGTCCAAGGCAGATGGTCTGAACATCGGACTTTAAATGCTGAATCGTATCGTAAATCGCAAGCCCTGCGGTAACCGAACCGCCCGGAGAATTGATATAGAGGTTAATATCTTTTTCAATGTCCTGACCGTCCAAAAAGAGGAGCTGCGCAACTACCAAATCGGCGTTCATATCGTGTATTTCTCCGTCTAAAAAAACAATACGGTCTTTCAGAAGACGGGAATAAATATCATAGGAACGTTCTCCCGTTCCTGTCTGCTCAACAACGATAGGTACAAGATTACTCATTCGTTCAACCTCTAATAAATTACTGAATGGATGCGGTTTTATAATATTACATACATTAAATCTAACGATTCTCTGACATGAAAGCCAGATAATTCTCTTTTTTCCCCTGCGTTAAGGTATTTTCGGCAAGCATCATATCAACAAGGCGCCGTTCCTTTATTTCTTCTTTCAGATAAAGAGTTGCCTGTTCATCATAGTGTTTTTTTACTTCGGCAATATCAGCGCCGGCATTGTTTGCGATTTTTTCCAGCTCTTTTTCAACATCATCATCGGTAACCGTCATATTCTGTTCTTCGATTAAAGTCTCGATAATTATTCTGGAATGAAGGGCTTTTTCCGACGATTCACGCAATTCCTTGTTTCTTTCTTCATGTCCTTCTCCCGAAGACATCATTTGCATAATTGTCTCGGCATTTGTGTTATAATAACGGGCAATTCTGCGCCAGTGGCTTTCAATTTCCGCTTTGATCATGGATTCCGGCAGAGTAACAGGCGTTTTTTCCATTATTTTCTTTAATAACTCGCTCACCTTTACATCACGCAGCTTGTTTTCCAGAGTTTTTTCCAGCCGCTCTTTGATGCTGTTTTTTAGGTCGTCAAGGGTTTTAAATTTTTCATCAACATCCTGTGCAAGATCATCATCAAGAGAGGGAAGTTTTTTCTCTTTCAGTGAGGAAAGGGTTATTTGTACTTTTCTTTTTTTACCGGCTAAAGCAGCCTCAGAAAAGTCATTTTTAAACTTTTTTACAAATTCTTTAGTTTCACCCTTTTTCATTCCAACGATATCGTCATCAAATTGATAAAAGTTTGTGTCGGAGCCAAGAGTGCAGACAAAACCGGTTCTATTGAATTCAGAAGGGGTATTGTTGTCTTCTTCAAATATTTGGTAATCAATTGTTACTACATCGCCGTTTTTTGCCGGAACACCGTCGTCAATATCCATGACGATTGCGTTCCGTTCTCTTATTGTCTCAAGTTCCCTGTCAATATCTTCTTTTGTAACTTCGGCGTAAGGATATTCAACTTTAAAGCCTTTCCATGAATTGATTTTTACTTCCGGCAGAACATCGTATACTACCGAAAATTGAAGGTCCTGATCCAAATCGAATTTCGGCTCATCCTGCAATTCAGGGGTAGAGTAGGGCAGAGGCCTTTCATATCGGTTTAAGTTTTCATCTGTAAAGATTTCTTTGAGCGCAGATTCCATGATGCGTCCCAGAGCGTCATGCTTTAAAGCGTCCGCAAATTTCCGCTCAAGCACTTCCTGAGGTACTTTTCCCTTGCGGAAACCCGGAAGCTGCAGGCTTTTTGAGTATTCCTTAAGCATTTCCTGATATTGAGAGCGGATATCTTCTTTTGGGACAGTAACGCTCAAGTTTATATTTGATTTTTCAAGGCGCTTTATATCTTTTGTAATAGCCACAATTTTCCTCTTTAATTGGCAAATTTTTAACAAATCTTTGAATTTGGGACTGTAAAGTATATAGAACTCTTCCGCTCCCCTGCTTTTATACCACTTTATAGAAGAGGGAGTATCTTGTCTAGTCTCTTTTTATCGTTCCAACTGCGCAAAGCCTTAGCGTAGCGACATACCCGTAGCAACTCCCCAGCCAACCGCGCAAAGTCCGTAAGGCTGCTTGACGGCTGTGGACGTTATTTACGCACGCTTTGGCGTGGCTGGGGCTGTCTAGGAAGTTTTGCAGCCCCTTTATCAAATTCCCATAACGAGAAACCCATGATAAAATTCCTGTATGAGCAAAGGCAAAAGCGATAAAATAACGTATAAACCCTACGA
>JAIRUY010000231.1 GCA_031254175.1 Treponema sp. | reverse complement strand
TCGCCCTCACCTTTTTTTCCGCTTACAATATTCAGACAGTGGTACATTCCGTAAATTAAATAAACATAAGTGTGTCCCGCAGGCCCGAACATTGGAGCGTTACGCTTTGTTATCCCTTTGCTTGCGTGGCAGCCCGGATCATCTCTGTAAAGATACGCTTCTGTTTCAACAATCATTCCCTGTAAGTTTCCAAAAACAATATATTTGCCAAGTAGCGCCTTCGCAAGGTCTACAGTAGGCCGATTGAAAAATTTTTTACCAAGCTGCAATGGATTCATGGCAATTTAATTATTTTTTTCTTAACTCATATTTCTGAAGTCCATGCCCTTTGAAGTCTACATCATATTCTTTTGATCGCACGCAATATGCCACTTCGTCAATTGTGGCATATATATTCAACAATACCAAAAAGACGATTGACCATGCGGGCACGGTGCGCAGAAACGCCCAAAACGCAACGCCGGCATAGCACCCAACAGCAAATGCCTTTTGCGGATAAGAGTGCAGCATATTGGGTTTTCCAAAACAAATTTTTGAAACCAGCATCATGCCCAGTTTATTTACGGCGCAGAAAATTAATGCGGCTATGTAAAGATAAAACACAAAGTCGGAAAGACCCTCGCGCACAAACTTGACAAAAACTGTAGAAGCGCCCATGACAAGTAAAGCAGTATCGCTTAAGGCATCGATTCCGGCGCCGAAATCGCTTTCCGCATGGAGTTTGCGCGCCAGTATACCATCGACAGAGTCGGTGAAAACGAGGAAAAGATAGGCGATAATCCAAATCCACGGAACATTTTCAAAATTGAAGAAATTGGTTTCAAAATTAACCAAAAAAGGGAGAGAGAATGTACCGAACAAGCGGGTGAACGTGGCTATATTTGGCAGGTATTTTTTGAATCCGGTTGCTTTTATTTTTTCCATGCGGATATTATACAATAAGATAAACTGAAAGCACAGAGGGAAATATGGCAGCTAATCTTCGTGACAGGCTAAAATGGATACAGGAACAAAAAAGAAATGAAAAACCAAAAGAGATACAATACGTTTCCAAATCAACAGACTTGACTGAAAAAGGATGGGAGCCTTGCGGTTTTAATGTTTTAAAGAGGGACGTTACCGTTAATGCGCCATTAAATGTGAAAAGCAAATTGCCTGAGGCGCTTTCAATCATTATTCCTGATTTAAGAAACAGGAAGCTGCCTGTCAGCACAGATTTTCTTTTTTTTGATTTAGAAACTACGGGTCTTTCAGGCGGGGCTGGAACTGTAGCTTTTCTTGCGGCATTTGGCAGGTTTGAAATTAACAACATGCTGATCATTACCCAGTATCTGCTTCTTGATTATCCGGGAGAAAATGATTTTCTGGAAGCTGTATTAAAAGAATTTAAAAATAAACAGTCTGTAATTGTTTCGTATAACGGAAAATGTTTTGATTCCCAAATACTAAAAACGCGCTGTCTTATGAACAGCATAAAACCTCCCGAATATTTACATGCCGACCTTCTGCATCCGGCAAGACGTTTGTGGAAAAACATTATACATGACTGTTCTCAAGGATCAATTGAGACAAGAATATTGGGACTTGATCGCAGCGATGATATTCCGGGCGCTCTCGCTCCTGAAATTTGGTTTGAATTCTTGAAAACCGGCAGAACAGAACGTCTTCTGGGTATCTGCGATCATAACCGCGCAGATATAGAAGGGCTTGCTTCAATTCTTTCGGCAATGATTTCAATAGCCGCCGCTCCCGTTGCCGCAGAATACCGTTATGACATTGGGCGGCTTGCCCTTTACTGGCGTGATTTTAACAGGAGAGAAAGAACAACCGGCGAATTACTGGAAGCCGGAGACAGGCTTTTACGAATTGCCGCAGAAAAAAGAAATCCCCGCGCTGTATATGTGTATGCATTCGATCAAATGCGAAACGGCAATTACGAAGAAGCGATTAAGTTTGTGGAACTGGGACTGGAACTTTTCGAGGATGGCACTGTCTGGAATTATAAATTATTACGAAGAAAAGAGCGGCTGGAAAGGAAAATGAGAACCTTTAATCATTGAGACCTTTAATGCGTTTCAGCTGTCCTCTGCTGTATGCAGACGAGCCGCCGCGTTTGTTTATTTCCGCCTGCATTTTTTGACGCACCGCTTCTGCAAATCTTTTGATCGAATCATTTGAGAACTCTCCTTTTTCATTCCGTTTTACATAATTTGAAGGAAAAACAGGCTCCAATACTACTAAAGTTTCAATAGGGGCAGAGCGTCCAAAAAATGACCATGGCTTGAAAAGCCCTTCTTTAAAGACTGTAACAAGCGGCACAACTGGAATATCCAGTTCAGCGGCAATTAAAAAAGCGCCGGGTTTAAAACTTTGTATTGTTTGATTATAAAGGAAACACTCTCCTTCAGGATAAAAATGTAAAAATCTGCGGTACTTAAACGCGCGCTCACAAATATCCAAAATTTTACGGTAACCGTTAATCCCGCGCGGAATTGGGACTCCTCCCAAAATCCGCGTATAGGTTCCCAAAAAAGGAAATTCAACTGTAGCTTCCAGCATTGTCTGAAAAATCAGATGGGGAAGCACAAGCGCGGAGATTTTTACAGGATCAAGAAATGTTGTATGGTTTGATACTGTAATTGCCTTTTTAACGCCATAAATTCTATAACGGTTTTTGTAACTTGTAAAAAATTGCATAAAGTTGATTAAAAAGGCGATGGGAATAGTAAGATAAAAACCCGCTGCTGATGCGATTCTGAAAAAAGGAGACAGGTCAATAACCGGACGTCCATGTTTATAAGACATTCTTAGCCTCCCTTGTGCTTCAACTTACCTTTCTGTCTTTCCAGAGGAAGCCCCTGCCTGAGACAGTTCTGAACCATGACCAAAAGGCCATGTACAACAAGTTGAGAAATAATAAAGGCCAAAGAAAACCATACCACCAGTTAAGACGTTGGCCGAGAAACATAAAAATCCATGTTAAGGTGTAAAGAATGTTTACAGTTAAAACATGAAAAATCCACGGGCTTCCGTAAATGAACGAGATAAAAAGAAGCGGAAACGGAAGGAACAGAAAAGAAATGACGGCTGCTGCCATCAAAAAAATAACAAGAGTATTTTTCCCTAGAAAATCAAATATATTCTTTCCTATTCCTTCTATTGCATCATGGTAGCCGTCGTACATTCTGCATTTTACGTGTTCTGTTATATTTAAAAAACGTGTTGAATAGCCCATGCGTTTAACATAACGGGACATATAAATATCTTCACTTGTTTTCTTTTTAAAAGCTTCGCATCCTCCAATCGCCTTAAACACCTCATTTTTGATAACAATGTATTGGCCGATTGCCGCTGAAAACCAGCTTAATTTGGTGAAACGGTTAATAAAAAGAGGAATTATAAAACCAGTAATGAAGAACATCAATGGTACAGTTATGATTTCGCCGAATTTAACAAAAATCTGTCCGATATAACCGGAGATCATGTCAACTTTTAAGTATTGTATGTTGGTTACTGCCCATGATAAGCTTGCGGGGCTGTGGATTGTATCAGCATCGGTAAAAAGCAGTAACTCGCCCTTTGCGTGGGCTGAAAGCTGATGCAGAGCGAAGGGTTTGCCGTACCAGCCGTCAGGCAGCGGTTTTCCTGTAAAAACTCTTACCCTTGAATCTTCACAGGCAATACGCTTGAGTAT
>JAIRUY010000216.1 GCA_031254175.1 Treponema sp. | reverse complement strand
GTCGGAGTCATCAAAATAAGATTTAGTTACGGAAAATTTTTCTTTTTGAAGATCACTTAAAATATCATCCTGAATCTCTTTGTATTTTTGTTCTCGTTCAGTTTTGGACAGATCGTAGAATGCCATTATATTTAAAAATCTTCAATTTTATACCATGAATAAAACCTGCCGGAGACAGGAATAAACTTTAGCAGGCAAAAATCCGGATCAGTAAATGATTTTTCCGGATAGGCATTTTTAAATTTTTTCTGCCAATATTTTTCCTTTATTTTCATATCGGAAATAATTTCCATATTACCCTTTAGCATACAGCCTTTCCATATTAAATTACGGCTGTAAAAATAAACGCTTGTTTTTGGATTTTTGATTATTTCTCCCGCGAATTTTGATGATGTATTTGTGCAGAAATAAATCTCATTGATAGAATCCCTGTATTTGCCCGGAACAACCGCTTTTGTATGCGGATATCCATCCTCTCCGGTGCAGGTTAAAAAAAAAGTATTAACACTCCTGTATAGTCTTTCCGCTTTTTCTTTTGTTGTCATGGATTTTCTCCCTTTAATATGTAAACCCTTTTGCCATACGTTCGTTCTGCATCTTTGACCATGCATCCCATCCTTCGTTACGCAGCACATCATTGTCATTTTTTAACACCGGGTATCCTTCAAAAAAAGGTTTGAATTTTTCACAGGGATAATCTTCACAAAAAGCGCACATACCGGCATTTTCTTCTTTTGCACCGCTCCTGCCGGATGCGCAGATTCTGACAGCGCAGGCGGGATTGCCTCCTCCTTCACGACAGGAAATACAAATGCCGTTTTCCGCCATATTTTTCAGAAACGGCCAAAATCCCCCGCTATCGGGGATAAATTTAATAATATCTTCAAACCCCGCTTTCTTCATTTCATTGTATAAAACTTCTGATGCGGGTCCAATCTTTTTCTTTACCGCGCAGTTTTCACAGTACAGACCGCAGTAACAGGTATATTTTTTATCCATGTTTTCCATTATACACCCAGTTTTAGTCTTTTTATATAGTTTTTACGCATATAAAAAACAAATCTTTGACAATATGTAAATTATGTAATATTTTATAAAAATGAGGATGAAAGCCATACTGTCACTAAAAATTACTGAAATCTATGCCGCAAAAATTATTTGAAACCGGAGAAAAACAAAAGAAGGCTTTTTTGGTCAGTCTTGCCAAAGAAGGGGACGGGGGCAAAGAATTGCTTGGCCTTGCCGAAACTTTGGAACTTGATATTGTTTCCCATGAAGTTATCAATGTGCGTGAGAAACAGCCAAAGTTTGGCATTGGCAGCGGAAAGGCCGAAGAATTGGCGGAAAAGGCAAAACAACTTGAAGCAGATTGCCTTGTGTTTGACTGGGAAACTTCACCTACACAGCAGCGAAACTGGGAAAATCTTGCAGGGCTGCCGGTGCTTGACAGGCAGGAGCTTATAATTCAAATCTTTGCTTCCAGAGCGGCAACAAGAGAGGCGGAACTGCAGGTGCAGCTTGCCCAGCTTCACTACAGACTGCCGCGTCTTACGCACAAGTACATAGACCTTTCGCAGCAAAGAGGCGGACGTTACGGGTCAAAGGGAACAGGTGAGACAAAACTTGAAACCGACCGTCGCACAATTGAAAAGCAAATAAACAAACTGGAAAAACAGATAGAAGAGATTGCAAAACAGAGACAGGTGCAAAGGCGTCAAAGGGAACGGCAGGGACTTCCTGTCTGCGCTATCGTAGGTTATACAAATGCCGGCAAATCTTCGCTTCTTAATGCTCTGACCGGCGCTTCTGTACTTGTGGAAGATAAACTTTTCGCGACATTGGACGCTACTACACGCCGCCTTGAAGTTGAACCGGGGAGAAATGTGCTGTTTACAGATACGGTTGGTTTTATCCGCCGCCTTCCGCATTCGCTTGTTAAAGCTTTCAGGTCTACACTGGAAGAAGCTTCCCATGCCTGCCTTTTACTCCATGTTCTTGACGCGTCAGACCCAAATATCGAAGACTGTTACAGAACAACCGTCCAGGTTCTTTCTGAGTTAGGCGCAATGGAGATTCCGGTTATTACAGTATTGAATAAAATTGACAGGCTGGCGGATGCACAGCAGGTGAGAATTTTTTTGCTTCAATTTCCTGACAGCGTTGCGATTTCAGCAAAAAGCGGCATAGGACTGGATGAGATGAAACAGCGTATAGCGGAAAAGCTTCGGGCAGCACCAAAATAAAATAAAAGGTGTATAAATAAAAAAAAGTTACCGATAAATAAAGTAACGCTTTAAGCAAAGGAGTTGTGTTTATGCCAGATAAAAAACCTGCTGCAAAAAAACCGGCAGCGAAGAAACCTGCAGCAAAAAAACCAGCCGCAAAGAAAAAATAAGGTTTAAAAAGCCCTCGGATTTCCGGGGGCTTTTTTATTCGTGCTGAGGGGTTTAGGACAAAGTCCGTATCCCCTTCTATGTCTTTAGAGCGTTAAAAAAACGGCAGAAACTAACGAGTTTTTCGATATTCGCTGACTGCCGCCGAAATGGCCGCAGTTATCTGTGCATCTGCACCGGCGGACATTGTGTTTTGTGAAGCGGAAGGCACAGTATCGTTTATGGATTTTTTTTGTTTTGAACGGCTTCTTACTATAACAAACACGATTACCAATAAAAATAAAACGCCATAAAACACAAGTTCTGACATAAGATTATTCCTCCTGCTCTTTTGTTATTATACTGACCGCAAAAAGTGATGTCAAGAACTGCCGTCGCCTTTTGCCGCATTTACGGTTTTTTATTCGTGGCATGATCAATGGCAAATTGGGGTTTGCTTAAAGAGGGGTGTCGTCATTTACCATATTCAAGTTCAATAAATTCTCTTGCCGTTACTATTCCTTTATCTTTTGGGAAATGCCTTTTGTTTCCGGTAATTAAATAATCAATACTTTCACTCTTATACAATTCGTAAAATATTTTATCATCTTCATCTTTAAACACCACATTTTGTGGCTTTGCTATTGTGTATATTCCTTCTTTTTCAATGAAATCAATAATAACTTCTTTTAATTCTTGATTGATCTTTAAGCTGTCCCTGCTTAGAACATCATCGTATTCAGCAAGTATATTATTATCATAAATTATCGTTGCCGATCCATCCAACACAAGATTTAATATTTT
>JAIRUY010000205.1 GCA_031254175.1 Treponema sp. | reverse complement strand
TGCCGCTTTATTGATTCCCCGCTTGGCAAAATCGCAAAAAACGCATCTATGCTGGAAAGCGAGTTTTCATTCAGAAATTTGATTAAAAACAAGGCTGGAAAAGAGTGTTTTATCAGCGGTACTGTTGACCTGTTTTTTGAAGATAAAAATGTTATTCATATTGTAGATTTCAAAACCGACAGCCGCGAATTACCCGAAGAATACACAGTGCAATTGGCCTGTTATTACAGGGCGGTTTCCGACCTTTTTGCGCTGCCGTCAGGAAAAGAATGCCGGGTATGGCTTTATTATCTGCGTACAGGCCCTGCCGCGGAAATGACAGAAAAAACAAAAAAGGTTAACCTTGATAAAACGGTTTTCGTTTAATATAATTATATAAACATCATTAAGAGTGAGAATATATGTATAAATTTAACGCAAAGGAAATATCGGATTTTGCCAGATATTATGGTTTTCATTATGAAAGCACAAATCCTGATGCTCTTGTCAGAGAAATACAAATTGAGATGGAAAGAGGACTTGCCGGTGCTTCATCCAGCCTGCCCATGATTCCTTCTTATATTACTCCTGTTACAAGTATTCCTCCGGGGAAAACTGTTCTTGCTCTTGATGCCGGCGGAACAAATCTGCGCTCAAGCCTTGTTCATTTTAATGATAGCGGAGAAGCTGTCACACAGGGAACAACAAAGGCAAAAATGCCCGGAACATACGGGCCTGTCAGCGAAAATGAATTCTTTGATGTTATTGCTGACACCGCTTTTCCCTCGTTAAAGACCGCAGAAATAGAAGGCATCGGTTTTACATTTTCCTACCCCATGGAAATTACCTCCGAGGCAGATGGAATTCTTATGGCTTTCAGCAAAGAGATGGATGCTCCTGATGTAATTGGAAAAGCAATTGGCAAAGGACTGCGTGACGCTCTGGCAAGAAAAGGATTCAAGTACGATGGTCCCATTGTATTATTGAACGATGCTGCCGCTACCCTGTTGTCCGGCATTGTTTCCATTTCACCTGATGGTGAAGCTGAGAGAACCGGCAACGACTTTGGAGCGGCACCGGGTCCAGTTATCGGTTTTATTTTGGGAACCGGTATTAACACAGCCTACCCGGAAACATCTATACCAAAAATCAATTACAACTCGGCTTCTCCGCAAATTGTCGTATGCGAAACCGGCGGCGTTAATATCCGTAACCGTGGTAAACTTGATTTGGAATATGATAGTACTACCAAAAACCCCGGTAGTTATGTACTGGAAAAAGCCTCCGCAGGCGCGTATCTCGGCCCATTGACCCTGCACATTCTTAAACAAGCTATAAAAGACAAAGTGCTGGTGTTTAAAAAATCAGAAGAACTCTTGGCATTGTCCCATCTTGAAACAAGATTTTTAAATGAATTTACCCGTGCCCCCCTTAAGGCAGACGGCCCCCTTGGTTCGCTGTTTGCTTCTGAAGAAGCTGACGCTGTTGCCGCGGCACAGTACATTGCGTCAATAGTTACAGAACGCGGTGCGCTTTTTTCAGCGGCAGTGTTAGCCGCAACTGTCAACAGGATGAATACGCCTTACGAGCCTTATTCGCCTGTCCGCATTGCCGTTGAGGGCACTACTTTTGCTGTTTACAAAGGCATGCGCCGTGCTCTGGAATCGAATTTACATAAGATGCTAATCAATAAAATGCCGCGTCCTTATGTTATCTCTCCTGTTGAACAGGCAAGTCTTTTCGGCGCGGCTGTGGCGGCATTAAGCAAGGGATGAACCGCCGGATGTATAACATATCATTCATTATACACAAATATATTTTATAAAAAAATGGGATGTCTTCCGCAGTCTGGAAAAAATTACTTGAACCTGATATAATAAAAGAGTATGAGTTTTACTTTCAGGGGCGGTATCCACCCAAAAGAACAGAAACAATACACAGAAAACGTACCGATAAATTACTTAACTCCGGCAGAAAAAGCCGAAATGGTTTTCCCTCTTTTGCAGCATCTGGGTTCTCCCTGTCAGCCAATTGTAGGAGCAGGACAAAAAGTTCTGCTTGGTGAAAAAATCGGCGACAGTGATGCCTATATAAGTTCTCCAATACATTCAAGTATTTCCGGGACTGTAAAAGACATAAGGCCGCACATGACAGCAATGGGGACGATAGTAAATTCAATAATTATAGAAAATGACGGAGAGCTTCTTGAGCATGAAACCATAAAACCGAAAGATTACAATGAGCTCACAAGGGAAGAAATTATATCTATCATCCGAGAAAAGGGGATTGTCGGACTTGGCGGCGCCGGATTTCCGGCACATGTAAAACTCTCTCCTCCTGCCGGAAAAGAAATAGACACTGTTATCATTAACGGCTCTGAATGTGAACCATACCTTACAACAGACAACAGAGTCATGATTGAAGAAGCTGACCGGCTTGTTATCGGTGTGCAGATTATTCTGAAAGTTTTAAAAAACGCGCGGGCTGTCATAGCGATAGAAGACAATAAACCCGAAGCTATCGAAGCCCTGAAAAAGGCCTGCGGAAATATTGCCGGCATTGATGTTGCGGCCTGTAAGACAAAATATCCGCAGGGAGCGGAAAAACAGCTTATCTGGGCTATAACAAAAAGAGAAGTGCCGTCAGGCGGACTGCCCGCAGACGCAGGCTGTGTGGTCAACAATATTGATACTGTTATCGCAATTCACCGCGCTTTTATAAGAGGCCGCCCGCTTATGCGAAAAGTTGTTACACTATCCGGCGGCGCAATAAGAAATCCGGGTAATTATAAAGTGCGGCTTGGTACAAAAGTAAACGATCTTGTAGAATTGGCAGGCGGTTTCAAGGCAAACCCGGTAAAAGTAGTTGTCGGCGGTCCTTTGATGGGAACAGCAATTTTTGACATCAATGTTCCAATCGTTAAAACTACTTCCGGCGTACTTTTTCTTACGGAAAAAGAAGCGTACATTCCGCCGGAACAAAATTGCATCCGCTGCGGCAAGTGCGTCGAAAGGTGTCCCATGGGGCTTGTGCCGACAGAACTTAACACAGATGTACTGCGCGAAAACAGCGAATTGTTTGTAAAACACAACGGCCTTGAATGTATTGAATGCGGAAGCTGTTCATATATCTGCCCTGCCAAGAGACGTTTGTCGCAGGCAATCCGCACAACAAGAAGAGTTGAACTTGCAAAATTAAAAAACAAAGGATAAATATAAATGGAAATAATACTGACAGTGTCATCACCGCCCCACATTTACGGTAAAGATACAATTGTCAGACGCATGCGTGATGTGCTAATTGCGCTTATCCCTGCCAGCATATTCGCGGTTTATTGTTACGGGATGCACACATTTATCGTAATGGCAGTGGCAGTTGCATCCGCAATCTTCGCGGAATATCTGTTTCAGAGAGTCGCCGGGAAAAAAGTGACCACCAATGACTACAGCGCCGCCATCACGGGGCTATTACTTGCATTCAATCTTCCGCCGGATGTTCCTTACTGGATTCCCGCAGCCGGAAGCGTTTTTGCGATTGTCGCTGTCAAACAATTATTCGGCGGTCTTGGGGCAAATTTTATAAACCCCGCTCTTGCCGCCCGTGCTTTTTTACTTGCGTCTTTTCCGGTTCACATGACAAATTGGACTTTTTCCCCTGACGCGCCGGACGCAATGACAGGCGCAACTTACCTGGCAATTATAAAAACAAATCCCGCTTTCACTCCGGAATTTTCCGATTACATGGCGCTCCTCTTCGGCAAGATGGGCGGCTGTATCGGAGAGACAAGCGCGTTTGCCCTGCTTATCGGAGGAATATACTTAATAGTCAGGAAAGTAATAAACTGGAGAATTCCTGTTTTCTTCGTGGGGACTTTTACTTTGCTCTGCTTTTTTTACGGAAGAGAAGGATTTTTTACAGGGCACATTCTGTTCGAGATGCTTTCCGGCGGTCTGTTGATGGGTGCATTTTTTATGGCAACAGATTACGCGACAAGCCCGATTTCGCCAAGAGGGAAAATTGTCTTTGGGATCGGCTGCGGTTTTTTAACTTACATAATCCGTTTTTACAGCGGTTATCCTGAAGGAGTAAGTTACGCGATACTCATCATGAATCTTTTTGTCCCTCTCATCGACAAATATATAAGACCGCGTGTTTACGGAAAAAGGAAAAAATCATGAAACACATAATAAAACCGGCGTTAGCCCTTTTCATAATAACGGCGTCTGTCACGGCTCTTCTTGGCATTGCGCGTAACCTTACGCTTGAACCCATAGAAAACCAGCGGAGAAAAACGCAGGAAAAAACGATGAGAGAAGTTTTGCCGCAGGCTTCGGCTTTCAGGGAAATTGATACGGAAAAAAGCGGCAGCATTGTCAGCATTTATGAAGGCAGAAGAGGAAATGAATTTGCCGGTTTTGTGATAGAGCTCATGCCTTCCGGATATTCAGGCACAATCAATTTAATGGTTGGTATTTCCGCCGAAGAAAAAAACATTTCCGGTATGCGTATCCTTAAACACAGTGAAACTCCGGGACTTGGCGCAAATGCGGTAAAAGAAAAGTTTTACCGCAGATTTGACGGAAAAAACCTTGTGCCGCTCAGGGTGGTCAAAGTGCCAACCGGAAGCGCTGACGAAATTGAAGCGATTACAGCGTCAACAATTACTACAAAGGCAGTTACCGATGCTGTCAATCAGGCAATTGAATGGTATCTGCAGTACGGCGCAGGAGAGTCAAAATGAAATATTCTGCTTTATTAAAAAACGGAATAATAAATGAAAACCCCATTTTTGTTCAGCTTTTGGCGCTCTGCCCGCTGCTTGCGGTTACAACTTCGGCGGCAAATGCGGCGGCAATGGGGCTTTCCACAACCGCAGTTATGATTTGCGCGTGCTGCGCGATTTCAGTTCTGCGAAGACTTATTCCCAATGATGTGCGTATAGCGGCCTTTGTCGTGATTGTCGCATCGTTTGTTACATTACTCCAGTTAATGATGGAGGCATACGCACCTCCCTCGATAAACGATGCC
>JAIRUY010000152.1 GCA_031254175.1 Treponema sp. | reverse complement strand
CGGTATTCTTACTGCTAATCCGGATCAGGTAAAAAACGCTTATCGCATAGATGAAATATCATATACGGAAGCGATGGAAATCTCCCACTTCGGCGCGAGAGTAATTTTTCCTTCATCAGTCAAACCCGCTCTGGAAAAAGGAATCCCGATTTTTATTCGAAACACTTATAATCCTGCCTGCGCCGGAACAAAAATTACAGGGAAGACATCGCATGGAAAACATCCGATCAGAGGCATAAGTTCGATAAGCAGCGCCGCTCTGGTAAGCGTTCTGGGCAGCGGCATGGTCGGCATTGCGGGATTTTCCGCCAGGGTATTCGGGGCTCTTGCCCGAAAAAGCATTAGCGTTATTCTGATATCACAAAGTTCCAGCGAATATTCGATATGTTTTGCGGTGCTGCCGCAGGACGCTCAAGGGGCAGAAGCGGCATTAAAAGAAGAATTTGACCGTGAAATAAAAAACGGTTCCATAGAAAAACCAATCGTAGAAAAAGACCTTTCAATAATCGCAGTGGTTGGTTCCGCCATGAAAAGCACTTCCGGAATTTCAGGCAATGTTTTTCATGCGCTCGGCCGCAACGGCATAAATATTGTCGCGATTGCCCAGGGCTCTACGGAAACCAATATTTCCGCTGTAGTATCAAAAAATGACGAAGTAAAAGCGCTTAACGCGATCCACGATGCGTTCTTTTTTCCCCAGCACCGTTCTGTCAACCTTTTTCTGTTTGGCACAGGGCTTATAGGCGGCACATTGCTTGAGCAGATTGAGGACAACCGTGAAAAACTTGAGAAAAACAATATAAGCGTAAAATTGATCGGAGCCGCGAATATTGACAGAATGATTTTTTCAGAGGATGGCCTTAAGCCGAAAGAAGCAAAAAAACTGGTAAATGAAGGAGGCAAAGGAACGGAACCTTTTAATCTTTCTTCTTTTATCGAGAAGATGGTTTCGTTAAACCTTATCAATTCCTGTTTTTGCGACTGCACCGCAAGCGAAGAAATTGCCGCTTCTTATGAAAAAATCCTGAAAAACTCCATTCCCATTGTTACGCCGAATAAAAAGGCGAACTCAGGTTCCATGGATTATTACCAAAAGCTTGTGTCATTTTCGAGAAAAAAAGGAACTCCCTATTTATATGAAACAACAGTCGGGGCCGGTCTTCCTGTAATATCTACCCTGCGCGATCTTTACCTTTCAGGTGATACAGTATTAAAAATTGAGGCGGTTCTTTCGGGGACTTTGAGTTTTATTTTTAACAACTTTGACGGCTCACAGCCTTTTTCTGCGCTGGTAAAAGAAGCAAAAGCAAAGGGTTATACCGAGCCGGATCCGAGAGACGATCTTAACGCAATGGATACTGCACGCAAAGCCTTGATCCTTGCAAGGGAAATCGGTTTAAATCTTGAATTTTCCAATGTAAAAATTGAGCCCATAATTCCCGAAGCCTGCCTGAAGGCAAAGAATGTTGACGCGTTTTTCAGCGAACTGGAAAAAGCGGACGCTGATTTCGAAAACCGCCGCGCAAAGGAAGCTGCCAAAGGCAAAAAATTACGCTACATTGCGGTAATTGAAAACGGAAAAGCCAGCCTTTCGCTTCGCGGGGAAGGGGAGGGAAGTCCCTTCCTTTCACTTGTAGACAGCGATAATATTGTTGTCATTACTACCGAACGTTATTCGAAACTCCCGATGGTCATAAAGGGGCCGGGAGCCGGAGCTCAGGTTACAGCAGGCGGCATTTTCGCAGATATAGTAAGAACCGCCAGAACTATGGTTTAAAAAGGAGATTTGTTATGCCGATAGCCGCAGCAGTAAAGAATTCGCTTTTCTCTTCATCAATGATTCGCAAAATGTTTGAAGAAGGTATACAGCTGAAAAAACTGTACGGAGCGGACAAGGTTTTTGATTTCTCGCTTGGAAATCCCGATGTTGATCCGCCTGAGGCTTTTCACAATGTTTTGGTAAAACTGGCAACGGAAGATGAAAAAGGCTCTCATGGATATATGCCAAACGCCGGATTTCCCTTTGTAAGGGAAGCGCTCGCAAAAAAAATCAGCAGAGAGCAGAATGTTGAAGTTGACGCTTCCCATGTAATTATGGCGGCAGGAGCAGCCGGAGGATTAAATACAGTCTTTAAGGCAATCTGCAATCCGGGAGATGAAGTTATTGTCTCCCGGCCTTTTTTTATGGAGTACCGCGCCTATGCCGCCAACAATCAGGTAAAACTTGTCGAAGTTGACGCGGCGGAAGATTTTAATTTAGACCTTAACGCAATCGAAGCGGCGCTTTCTGAAAAAACAGCGGCGGTTTTAATCAATTCACCTAACAATCCTACAGGAAAAGTATATCCGGCATCTTTACTTGCAGGCCTTTCGTCTTTACTTGCCGGACACGGAAAAAAAACAGGCAGATTTCCCTATCTTGTATCTGACGAGCCCTACCGTGAAATTGCTTACAATGTCGATGTTCCGCCTTTTTTATGCTGTTACAACGAATCAATAGTTGTCAGTTCTTACTCAAAAAACCTCTCTCTGCCCGGAGAACGTATCGGGTATATAGCGGTAAACCCCGCCATTTCCGGCAAAGACGATGTTGTAAACGGTTTGATTTACTGCGCGAGAGTTCTCGGTTTTGTAAACGCCCCCGCTCTCATGCAGAGAATAGTTGCCGCTTTAACGGAGGCAAGCGTTGATGTTTCTGTATACGCAAAAAGACGGGACGCATTTATGAAAGTTCTGGATGAGGCTGGAATTCCATACGTTATTCCCGAAGGCGCGTTTTATATGTTCTGCAAAGTGCCCGCCAAAAAAGACGGCGAAAAAGGCACAGACGCTGAATTTGTTGAACATTTGAAAAAGAGCCTTATTTTGGGAGTACCGGGCACAGGTTTCGCCAAACCGGACTGGCTGCGTTTTGCCTACTGTGTTGACGAGAAAATAATTAACGCAAGCGCCGATGCTTTTAAACAGGCAATGGAAGGCTGGTAATTAAAAGTTATATATCCTCAAATCTTATTCCTTCCCCTGCCGGAATAAAACACCTTGCAGTTCTTCCTTCAATATCTTTTTCCCGGCATGGATCAAGTCCGGGACGCAGATTTTTTTCGGTTCTTAAAACTGCGAAATCGCCTTTTTTTAATACTTCACCCGCCGCAATGTCCCTAAGCGCGTGAATCGAACGGTTTGTAAAACGGTAGTTGGCTTTTTCCGAAGGAGCGAGTTCCTTAATGCCGCTGCCAAGGATCTGGTCAACTAAAGCATCTCCGTTTTCGTTTCTGTAAAAGGCAAGGGTTTCCTGCGGCCCTCTTTCTGCCGCTTTTCTGACGGCTTTTGTCATTTTTAAAAAATCATCCGGCGGCAGGGCTATCGGGTCATCAAGGCCGGGATCGTTTCGTGAAAGACAGAAGTGCTTTTCAATTACAGCCGCTCCCAACGCGGTGGCAAGGGCAGGAACCAACTCCGGATTTGAACTGTGATCACTCACCCCAACGGAAACGCCGAAAATTGCCGCCAGATTTGGCAAAACCCGCAAGTTATAATCGGTTTCCGGCGCAGGATAAGAAGTAACACAGTGAAGCAGGCAAATTTCGGGATTACCGGCGGTTTTTAGAATTCCGGCTGCTTTTTCAATATCTCCCAAAGTTGAAACACCGGAAGAAAGCAAAACAGGCATCTTCCATCCGGCAATTTCTTCAAGTAAACCGGTAAAATTAAGCTCCGGCGAGGCTATTTTTACAAATTTTGGCTGTAAATGTCTTAAAATTGAAGCGCTTTTCAGGCCGAAAGGAGTACAAAGGAATAAAAGCCCCAGGGATTCTGTATATTCTTTTATTTCAATGTAGAATTCTACCGGCATTTCCAGAGCCTTAAAACGGTCATATAACCTTATCCGTCCGCCCGGCAGCGTAACTTCTCCCGTATTCGGATGGATAATTTCATCGGCAAAGACCATTTGGAATTTAACGCAATCCGCTCCTGCTTCCGCTGCCGCGTCAATCATTAACCTGGCTTTTTTTATATCCCCGTTATGAGATGTTCCCAGTTCTGCAATTATGAGGGGTTTTTCGGAGCTAAAATTCAAATTTTCCAGCCGGATTTTTTTTTGGTTTTCATTCATAAGTACTCGACATATAATAAAAGTTTTTGTATAATATAATCAAGATTACAATTTGGAGGCATTTATGCAAACTATTACCTGTGATATTTGTAAGAAAAAAGTTGATAATTCGATCACTGGTCGCACATTTTTCTATGTAGGTCCACACAGTATGTGTGAGCCTTGCAAGGACAATCTGGAATATTCGGTAAAACCAAATGTCAGGGCGAAAGAACCTTTTTCCTATGAATGGTATTTTAAACTGCTCAGCGACTCCCTTGGAAAAGCAGTACAAAAGGGAAGAATCTAGTTTTTACCTTTACAGTTTAATTACAATTTAATTTTCTTAAGTCTTACATGAAGGAGTAGTAATGTCCGGTCATAGCAAGTGGGCGACGATAAAGCACGCAAAAGGCGCCGCGGACGCAAAACGCGGTCAGGTATTTACAAAATTAATAAAAGAAATTTCAATTGCCGCGCGAATGGGCGGAGGAAGCCAGGATAATAATCCGAGGCTGCGGACAGCAATTCTCAAGGCCAGAGGCGCCAATATGCCCAAGGACAATATTGAAAGGGCAATTAAAAAAGGAACAGGGGAACTTGAGGGCGTAAGCTATGAAGAACTTGTTTACGAAGCCTATGCGCCGGGCGGCATTGCTATTTTTATAGAAGTCCTGACAGACAATAAAAACCGCGCGGCAGCCGATATCCGTAACATTCTTACACGCGCAGGCGGAGAGCTTGCCACTTCAGGTTCTGTTTCAAGGCTTTTTAAGCGTAAGGGAGTAATAACTCTGGACGGCGAAAAATACACGGAAGATCAGGCAATGGAAGCGGCTCTTGAAGGCGGAGCGGAAGATGTTTCCCTCTCAGACGGTATCATTGAAGTAACCAGCGCGCCGGAAGATTTTGAGGCCGTTTTAAACGCGCTTCAGGCAAAAGAGTTTGAAACCATGAGCGCGGAAGTAAGCATGGTCGCGGAAGCGGAAGTAACATTGGACAATGAAAAAACTGCCAAAGC
>JAIRUY010000145.1 GCA_031254175.1 Treponema sp. | reverse complement strand
AAAGAAGAAAAAAAACTGTTGCTCCGTAAAAAGACGGCGTGTGCAAATATTGATATATTTCTTTCCGCGCCAAAGTAATCGCACGGTATGGAATGATATTTTTCATGTTTTAACTCCCTGCTTGCGCATCGTTTGTAAGTTTTACAAAGATATCTTCTATACTGAGTTTTTTTCTGTTCATTTCAAGTATTTTCATATTTTGGTTTACAGCCCAGTCGAAAATCCGCTCTCCTGCCTGCTTATCACCGTTATGTGCCGGTATAAAAAAACTTGCCGAAACAAAACTGCCGCCAAAATGCTCAATATGCAGATTCGAAATCTGCCCAAGTATGGAATTTTCATTTTGCGTTAATTTATTTTCTATTTCTTGCGCGGTGCCGCCTTTCAGAATTAATTCCCATCTGTCGCCTCCCCTCATTGTGCCGGCGATCTCTTCCGGCCGGCCCTGCGCGGCAATACGGCCGTCATTGATAATCAGCACCTGCGAGCAAATTGCTTCTACTTCCTGCAAAATATGCGTAGAAAGAATAACAGTTTTTCGTTTACCAAGTTCTTTAATAAGTGAACGTATTTCGATAATCTGGTTCGGATCAAGACCCGTAGTCGGTTCATCCAGAATTAAAATCGGAGGATCATGGATTATTGCCTGCGCAAGGCCGGTGCGCTGACGGTAACCCTTTGATAGCGTATCAATTCTGCGGCTGCGGAAGGACGTAAGCGCGCATGCTTCGAGGCTTTTATCAATTGCTTCCTTCCGCTTGAGCTTTGGGATAAACCTCGCTTCAGCTGCGAAGGTAAGGTATTCATCAACAGTAAGATCTCCGTAAAGGGGAACATTTTCAGGCAGATAGCCGATTCTCTTTTTGATTTCCAGCGGCTGTTCATTTACAGACATTCCGTCTACATAAGCTGTCCCGCAGGAAGGAAAATGAAAGCAGGTAAGTATTTTCATTACGGTAGTTTTGCCTGCGCCATTGGGACCCAGAAACCCGAGCACCTGCTGATCTCCCACCGAAAAAGAAACATCTGTAACTGCCTGCACGTTTCCATAATTTTTTGACAGGTTTTGTACTTTTATCTTTGGTTGAACATTCATCCAATGCACCCCCGAATGCCATTTTAATCCGTATATTCAATGGGAAATATTTCACGATCCCGCGCAAGAACTGTATCAGGAAAAATATTACGCGCTTCTTTCAGAAGTTGTTTTAATTCATAATCGGTATAGCGCGGACTGTAATGTATCAGAGCCATTTTTTTTACTCCGCTGGATGCCGCTGCAATTCCTGCGGCTTCTTCAGCAGTCATGTGTTTTTTCGAGTGAGCGTCTTCCGTTAAATCCCTGCCGAACATTCCTTCGCAGACAAATAAATCAGAGCCGATTACATGCGTTGAGATTTCCGGAAAAGCAAGAGTATCTGTTACGAATGAAAATTTTCTGCCCGTACGCGGAGAGCCCATTACATCACTGGGACGTATTGTTCTGCCGTCTTCAGTTTCAATTGTTTCGCCTTTTTGCAGTTTTCCCCAAAGCTTTCCCATCGGTATTTTCAGCGATTGGGCCTTTTGCGGGTGAAACTCACCAGGGCGCATTTCTTCTTCCAGAGTATAACCGTAACAGGGTTTTGTATGAGACAAGGCAAAACACCGCACATGAAACCCGTCTCCCCTGTATACAATTCCCGGAGAGGAAATCTCCTGCACAATGATTTTATAATTAATGTACATATCCAGAATACTGCGGCTGGCTTCAACATATTCTGCAATCTTTGGCGGCCCAATTATATAAAGAGGGTCATCCCTGTCTACCTGTGATGAAAGCATTAAAAGCCCGGGGATTCCGGTAACATGATCCGCATGAGTATGACTGATAAAAATTACAGAAATCTTCTTCCATCGCAGATTAAGCCGCCGCAGTGACACTTGAGTTCCTTCACCACAGTCAAAAAGGAACAGTTCTCCTTCCCGCCGCAATAAAACTGATGTTAAGTGCCTGTTTGGCAGCGGCATCATGCCGCCGCAGCCCAAAATAAACGCTTCAAGGTTCATTTTAAAAATTATAACGATTTAAGAAAAATGATTCCAGTCAAAACATGGAACTTTTAACTAACCGGCGGGATTCTGAACTGGGCGATATCTTTACCGGAGATAATAGCGCAATTACGCCCTGAGGATTTTGCCGCATAAAGCGCTTTATCCGCCAAATCATAAAGGGTTTCTACATCTGCGTGTTCAACAAGCCGCTCCACATATACCCCCATACTCATTGTAACATTATCAGAAACATTGGATTTTTCATGAGGAATTTTCATTTCTTTTATCAGTTTGTTTACGGCTGAAATTATAACATTAACATGAGAAATATCTTTTTCAAACCAAAGCATGGCAAATTCTTCCCCGCCAACTCTGGCAACATAAACACCCAATGTTTCTTTTAATTTGTTAAATGCCATGCCTACAGAGCGCAGACATTCATCACCCATCGGATGTCCGTAATGATCGTTATAGTTCTTGAAAAAGTCAATATCAGAAATAGAAATACATAATAAATCATCAGAGGTTCTGTATTTGGAAAGGTATCTTTCAAATGTTTGGAAAAAATCCCTGCGGTTATTAAGTTTGGTTAATTCATCTATGGTGCTTTGGTTAAAATACTTGTTGCGCTCGTCTTCCAGCACATTTGTGCTTATTTCCATACCCATCCGTAATTTGGAAATATGCCAGTTGAAATACAGACTGAAAATGCCGACAACAAAAACATCTGCAATATCATAAATAATTCTTGCAGAAGATTTAAAAAGAATTGTTAACGTAATAAAAACACCCATTGTACACACGGTCAGCAAAAGATTAAAAAAAGGCGAATTAATAAACATTAACAAGGCGCATATCAAAAAGCACAAAAAAACCACAGGTAATCTATCCGGCGTTAACCATATACCAAGAACAATGCCAAAAGCCATAACGTTAACATAAAACACAGTAGTAAATATAATAATAAACCTGTTATTTACCAGCGCTGTCTGCAATTTATAGTTCGCGTACAGGGCAAGCATTGACGCAATTAAACATGACGCAAGATGAATACCAGCGTTAATAAAATTTCTGTCAACGACAAGATGTAAAATAGAAAAAAAACCAACAAAAACAGCAAATATAAAGTTTGCCTGACGAAGGCTGTACAGATTGTTAACAAAGACTCTGTTTATACAGTCATTGTACTGATCACGCCCGAAAGAATAGTAACGCCAAGAATATAAAAACTTATCCATAAAAGCCCCTAGATATAGGTAATCTTAACACATAAAACAAGTAAAGGACAATACAATTATAAGCGCATTTTGCTCCGTTCGGCAAAGCCGGTAAGGTTCTGGAATTCAATTATAGAGCCATCGTCAAGCTGTACTTTGCCGGAAAAAAAGCCGCAAACCTGACGGCGGGAGGAATAGTAGATAAACAGGTTCCGCCTGTCTATCCTTTCTTGATGGGGAAAAAATGACATTTCAAGACGGTTATCGCTGCTTGTAAACTTCCAGGGAGAAAGCCAGTCGGACATGGGGATGTGAAAAGTGACCTGATCAAGCTTGTGCAAAAACCCGTCAATAAAAAAACCGTTTTCGGTCCCCTGAGAAAAATCCGCCCAACTGTAACCGACGCAGAAACTTATCTGCCTTCCTTTGCTCATACCGCAGGCTGCCGCCCAAAAACGAATATCCGCCTTTGGACGAACACAGCGGTTCCAGTCCAAAATACCCCAGCCGTTTCCGCGGGTAAAAATAATTTCCGAACTGCCAAACTGGATTGCGCCTTCAGTATAATACCACGGCGAACAGCGGGAATACCGGAATGCGTTTTTTTCATTCCGCCAAGGCTGGTTGGTAACAAGCGATTGTGAAGCCGGGGGTTCCATCAATACCAATGCGCCTCTTATGCTTCGATGACGGCCGAATTTCGGAATGTCAACTTTAATTATCTTTATCCCGTTATCCATGCATATAAAATCAAGATGTGACTTTTTCTTGCGCCAGCGAACAGAACCTGCCAAGCTGCTTGTAGGCAATTCGTAAGATCCAAATGGAAAAAATGTTCTGTAAACTTGAGTGGAGCGTTTTTTATCGCGCATTGAAATTACAGATATTCCCATATATCCAAGCCATCCGTCATCCCTTATTTCAAAGACAACAAGGTGAGTAGGCGAATGTACAATATACCTGTCATACTCGGAAATTTTATACCTTGGAGCAACAACCAGAACAGGGTCATAAAAAAAGCCCGGCGTCTTTGACCAGCCAAAATTTTGAGGCTGCCCCTTGTCGTCCAGTACGGACAAGGAGCTCGTAATTTCATTTTGCTGCATAATACACTGGTTTACATGATAGAGCTTGCATGGTATTAACATAACATGGATTATTCCGGAATAAAAGTATTGATAATGGGTCTTGGTCTTCATGGAGGAGGGCTGGAATCGGCGCGATTTTTGTTAAAGCGCGGAGCCGAGATAACTGTTACAGACCAGAGAGACGAAAAAACCCTTTTGTCCTCGATATAACGGCTGGATACGGTGTGCCGTGAATTGGGTTGCAAAAATATCCGTTATATTCTGGGCAGACATGAAATTGAAGATTTTAGAAACACAGATTTGGTTATAAAAAATCCCGGAGTAAGGCCTGATTCCCCATTTTTACAGGCGGCTAAACGAATAGAAACCGATATATCACTTTTTTTAAATGAATCCCCTGCAAGGCTTTTTGCCGTTACCGGCACGAAGGGAAAATCATCAACAGCCGCGGCTCTGCACTGGATTTTAAACAATGAAAGAATCGCCGGTAAAGCATTTCTTGGCGGCAACATAACTGTCTCCCCATTAAGTTTTATTGATGAGCTTGGCGCAAATGATGATGTTGTACTTGAACTTTCAAGTTTTCAGCTGGGAGACTTAAAAAACAGAAAAAAAAATGACGAAAGCCCGTTATTAAAACCTGCCGCCTCAGTTCTTACCGCAATTATGCCGGATCATCTTGACCGTTATGCGTCAATGGAAGAATACATTGACGATAAAAGAAATATTTACAGAGGGCAGGACAGAAACTGCGTTACAATAGCAGGAGATGACTCGTGGGGAAAAAGTTTTCGCTCAGAAACAAAAGCGCGCCCCGTTGTCTATACAGACTATCCGCTTGCCGAAGGGCAAAGCGGAGGCTGGCTGGAAGACGGGCGCGGATTTGCCCGTTTTTTGGAATTTGGCTTTTCAGAAGAAATTGCAGAGATTGTACCGGAGCACATTCTTGTTGAGGGTGAGCATCAAAAGAAAAACCTGCTTGCGGCGGCTTTGGCAGCTTACAGTCTTGGCGTAAATTCAGAAAAAATAAGAAACGCTTTAACAACTTTCAGAGGCATTGAGCACCGCATTGAACTGTTCCACGAAGCAAATAATGTGCGCTTTTACAACGACAGCGCCGCAACCATCCCCGAAGCAGCCGCCTCCTGCATAGAAGCGCTTTGTTCAACCGGAGCGTCTCTTGTGCTTGTAACAGGCGGCACGGACAAAAATCTGGATTTTTCCGCCCTTGTTAAATCTGCAGAAAAAGCAAAAGCAGTAATACTGCTTGCGGGCTCTGGCAGCGAAAAACTAAAAATATTGTTAGGTGAAGCCGACATTTCCTTTTCAGGGCCGTTTGACGATTTGGACAAAGCTGTCAGCGCTGCCGTTGAAAAAGCCGCAAGTATAAGAACCGCCGCAGGCAGCGCAATTGTCGCCCTTTCTCCCGGCTGCGCCAGCTTTGGCATGTTCCTTAACGAGTTTGACCGCGGACGCAAATGGAAAGAAAGCGTCTGCCGTCTATCTTAGGAGAACAGCTTTGGATTTACAGATGCTTCAAAGGCGCGCCGGCCTGATAAGGCAGGTTCGCTCTTTTTTTGACAGTAAGAATTATCTTGAGCTGGACACTCCCCTGCTCTCCAGTAATTTGATTCCCGAATCCTGCCTTGAAGTTTTTGAAACCAAACGTCTTTTTCCTCCGGGCAGTAAAAAAGAAAACAAATCATTGTGGCTAATTCCCTCCCCAGAAATATGGATGAAGAAAATTATCGCCCGGCACAAGGTAAACGTTTACCAGATATGCAAATGTTTCCGCAACGGAGAATCTTCAGGGCATTTGCACTCAAGCGAATTTACGATGCTTGAGTATTATACAATGAATGCGGATTACATGGATTCTCTTACCCTGACCGAGGAACTTTTTAAATGTCTTGCAGACGAAGCGCAGCTTCCTTCTCTGCTTCCGCCGTTTGAACGCATAACCGTCGCGCAGGCGTTTGAACGCTGGGCTGGATTTGATCTTTTTGCCGCCGCAGAAAAAGAAGGCGCCATAGAAGAAGCAGCCCGCAAATTAGGGATTGAGCTTCCGCCGGAAATGTCCAT
>JAIRUY010000097.1 GCA_031254175.1 Treponema sp. | reverse complement strand
CGGAAAAAGATCGGTTTTTCGTCACTGGAAGAAACAAAGTCACTTTTTACCATGGTATGGGAACCTCTGTTTGCCGCTGACTTTAACACGGCTAAACTCAGAATGGTTTCTTTTTTTACTCTGTTGTTGGACGACCTCTATGGCTGCTGGTCAGATTCTTCTCAAAAAAGTTTCGGCAATATAATGTCTGTTTTGCCTTTTGATCCGGCTGAAATTATGGAACTGCCGGATCTGAGCGCATGGAAACACTGGATAGAACGCAGCTTCGATAGTCTGGTCTTAAAGGCAAACATGGAGCGTCAGGAAAACTATCCCCTGCCTCTTGTAAAAGCCTTATGCTTTATCAGGGAAAACTATACACAGGCAATTCAGCTCGGCGATGCCGCAGAATCCGCTCAGGTGAATACCGCCTACTTGAGCCGGCTTTTTCAAAAGCATCTTCAAATAAATTTTATTGATTACCTGACCTGCTTGCGGATGGATGAAGGAGAGCGGCTTTTAAAGAAAAAACACAGTATTAAAGAGGCGGCCATTGCTACAGGGTATAGTGACCCTAATTACTTTAGCAAAACTTTTAAAAAAATAAAAGGGATCTTGCCCACGGAGGTAAAAAATGAAAAGTAAAATCATGACGTGGCTGTTGATATTTTTTACCTTTTGCTTTTTTAGCTGTGAAAAAAGTTCTGCCAGATCTGCAAACGGCGGAAATTCAGATATATCAGGACTCAGGCTGCAAAAGCAGGGAGAGGAACAAAATCTTACGATAGGTTTTTCCATAGCAACAGCCACCTTTATTATTGAACGCTGGAACAAGGATCTTAAAGTGTTTACCGGGGCAGCAAAGGAACTGGGGGCGGATGTTATTGTTCAGCTCTCCGCCGGCGGAGCATGGGAGCAAATCTCCCAGATTAATTATTTGGTAAACCAGAATATAGATGTTTTGGTGGTAATCGCCCATGATACCGAACTTATCGCCGGAGTAATCCGGCAGGTCAGGGATAGGGGGATTCCCGTTCTTGCCTATGACCGGCTTATTCAGGGAGTTCCCCTTGATGCTTTTGTTTCCTTTGATTCCAGGGAGGTTGGCCGTCAGTTTGGCATGACAATGCTGACAGCTGTACCGCACGGCCGGTATCTGGTAGTAAATGGTTCCATTCATGACACAAACAGTTTTGAAATCAGAGCAGGTCTTCATGAGATCATTGGTCCTGAAATTGAAGACGGCAATATCCGGCTGATCCGGGAAATCTGGCTGGATGAATGGAGTTTCGATGAAGCGCTGGAAAAGATAGGGGCAGTTTTTGGAGAAACTATCGATATTGATGCTATAGTCTGCGGAAATGATGCAACTGCGGGAGCGGCTATTCAGCTGCTGTCAGAGCGGCGGCTGGCAGGAAAAGTTTTTGTAGTCGGCCAGGATGCGGATTTAAGCGCCTGTCAGCGCATTGTCGAAGGAACGCAGTTAATGACGATTTATAAACCAATTGGGAAAATAGGAGTAAGGGCGGCTGAACTGGCAGTTGCTCTGGGCAGAAAAGCCAGAGGCGATGACGATATAGAAATACCTCCCCCGGACGGAATGGCAGATAATAACAGCGGAACCATGATACCCTCTTATATGGAAAAGGTTATACCCATATTTAAACACAATATTGATGAAGTTATTATGGATGGTTTTCATTCTTGGGATGATGTATATCGTAATGTGGCCACAAGAATGTTTTGACATCAAAATTTTAATTAAAAGCCTGTGAAAATCAGTGATAATGTCACCTTGACAACACTACGGTGGTAATGCTATACAGTAAGAAGTATATTTCATAAGGAAGAGGGGTGAAAATCCTCCGCTAGTCCATAACTGTAATTGGGAAGATTCCATCACAAACGGTCACTGGGGAACCGGGAAGGCCGATGGAAGAATGGCCCATGAGTCAGGAAACTTTGGTATACATTCTTAATTAGTAAAGGATAAAGCTCTATAGTTCTTGCCACTTAAGAAATTTTTATTTTGACATTATATCGGGGGGAAATAATGTTTGAAACAATTATAAAAAGAGACGGAAGGACTCAAGGCTTTCATGAAAGCAAAATTACTGACGCAATCCTCAAATGTCTTCATGCTGCGGGGCAGGCAGACAGGCAGCTTGCGATCGAGCTGACGCTGGAAGTAATAAAAAAAATAAAGCAGCAATACACAGAAGATAACTATACTGTCGAAAATGTTCAGGACATTGTCGAAAACGTTTTTATAGAAAAAGGATACGCAAAAGAAGCCAAAGCATACATCATATACCGTGATAACCGTTCAAGGCTGAGAGATGCGCAAAGCGAAATGATGAACGCTGTCTCGGAAATTCTACAGGAGACAAACCGTGATAATGCCAATGTCGGCAATTCGCCTTCTGCAAAGGTATTGCAGATATCGGAGATTGCCTCAAAAAATTATTACTTAAAACGTGTCCTTCGTGAAAAAGAAACCAAGGCTCACATAAACGGAGATATTTATATTCATGATTTATCATGGTACGGCAAAACTTTGACCTGTCTTCAGATTCCCCTTGACAGGCTGCTGCGTGAAGGGTTTAACAACGGGCATGGCTACATACGTTCTCCCAAAGGAATAAAAACAGCCGCCTCTCTTGCGGCAATTATCCTGCAAAGCAATCAAAATGACATGCACGGCGGACAATCATTTGCCTATTTCGACAGAGACCTGGCGGTTTATGTTGAGCTGGAAAGGGCAAAACAGGATCAGCTCATACGCAGTAATCTTAAAGAGCTGGGATTATCCGCTGACGGCGCAGCCTGCGTCAGCGAGGAAAAAATTAAAGCGCTTGTGGATGAACGTACCAAAGAGGAAACATTTCAGGCGATGGAAGGGTTTATTTACAATCTCAACACCATGCACTCAAGAGCGGGGGCTCAGGTTCCTTTTTCCAGCATTAACTTTGGCACCGATACAACCGAAGCGGGCAGAATGGTTACAGAGTGTTTCCTGCTTGCCTACGAAAAAGGTTTGGGCAAAGGTGAATCGCCGTTATTCCCAAATATATGTTTTAAGATTAAAGAAGATGTTAATTTTGAAGCAGGGGATCCAAATTACGATCTGTTTCAATTAAGTATGCGTGTTGCCTGCAAGCGGCTTTTCCCCACATATTCTTTTCAGGATTCAAGTTTTAACAAGCCTTTTCGTGATGAAGAGGTTGCCTACATGGGATGCAGAACGCGGGTTATCTCAAACTGCAACGGGCCTGAGGTAACCAATTGCAGGGGGAATCTGTCCTTTACAACAATCAATCTGCCGCGCCTTGGTATACGCGCAGACAGAGACCTGTCACAGTTTTGGAAATCGCTTGATGAAATTTTTGATCTTTGTGTTGAACAGTTGTTGACCAGATATAATGTTCAGAAGAAACTTAAAGTAAAAGATTTCCCGTTTCTAATGGGGCAAAAACTGTATGTTGACAGTGAAGGACTGTCTCCCAACGATACGATTGAAAAAGCAATACGTCACGGAACGCTCAGTATTGGATTTATAGGATTGGCGGAATGTCTTACGGCATTAACGGGCAGACATCATGGTGAAAGCGCCGAGGCTCAGGCTTTGGGCGTTGCCATTGTCAGTCACATGAGGCGCAGATGTGATGAAGCAACAAAAAAATACAGCCTGAACTTTTCTCTGCTTGCAACGCCCGCTGAACAGCTAAGCGGCAAGTTTACCTCGATTGATATTGAGCAATACGGAGTTATTCCGGGAGTAACAGACAAAAAGTGGTATACCAATTCATTTCATGTACCTGTGGAATTTCAAATAAATGCGCTGGATAAAATCGCTGTCGAAGGGGTTTATCATAAATACTGTAATGCCGGGCATATATCGTATGTTGAATTACAATCCGCCCCGGGACAAAATCTTGAAGCGTTTGAATCCCTTGTAAGGGCAATGGTTGAGGCGGATATGGGCTATGCCGCAGTTAACTTTCCGGTTGACATTTGCTGTGACTGCGGATTAAACAGCGTTATTCAGGAAAACAACTGTCCAAAATGCGGCGGACACAACATCAGCCGTGTTCGCAGAATAACCGGGTATCTTTCAACAATTGACCGGTTCAACGACAGTAAACTGGCGGAAGTTCAAAACCGGCAAATTCATACTTCGTTTTAGTGGAAGAAGAAAAAGAACATGATGTCACGCTGTATGCTTCCGGCGGAGAATAAATCAATTTTCCCACAATACAATCTGCCCGCTTTTTTGCGTTTCACAAACATCTATCATCCGTTGATTTGACGATCCCCGGAACTGCAATTCCGGAGATCTAAG
>JAIRUY010000088.1 GCA_031254175.1 Treponema sp. | reverse complement strand
CGCCGGAAGGTCGCGAAGATTGCCGTCCCTGTCTATTATTTTAAAAATCTCATCAGTGGCAGGGCTACAGTCTGAAAAGTTTTCATGGTTAAGCATGGCAAGCAGCGTCTGTCTGCCCGGACTTTCTGTTTCCCTGCCTGTCCGGTCTTTCATTATCCATTTCCGCAAATCTGCCGCGCGTTCAACAAAAAGCCCGATAGCCAGAACTTCATCCAAATCCAGAACAATTCCGGAAACTTCCATTTTTGGAAGAAGAAAACCTATTGAAGGAAGCCATGCCTTCGGTTCGTCATTGCCGGATTTTATCAGTGAAAAAATCGCTTCTGTAATTTTCTTTGTTTCATGTACTTTTTCAGTTTCATAAAAAGGCGTTGATTCTTTCAAGAGGAGCGCCGCTTCTTCGCTTAACGCAAAAGACGCGGCTTTTTCCATGATGCGCGGATATTCAAGAAGCAAAATGGTTTTTTTCAATAATGTTTCTTTGTCAGTAATCACTGATATTTCCTTTAAGATCATCATATATGCGCAGGAAACTTTCATAGCGGTCTTCGTGAATAACGCCGGCGCTTACCGCTTCCATTATTTTGCAGCCTGCTTCCGTTCTGTGAGTACACGACATTCCAAAACTGCATTTCCCGGCAAGCGGAGCGAATTCCCTCATGTGAACAATAAGTTCTTCCGCCCTTAATCCGTCCGGTATAAAAAGCCGTACTCCCGGAGTATCAATGATGCGGGTTTCAGGGGAAAGCTCCACCATAAAAGACATCGTAGTAGTGTGAGCGCCGCGGTCGTATTTTTCATTCAGTTTGCCTTCCCTGATATTAAGTCCCGGTTTTAATGCATTCAGGAGGCAGGACTTCCCCACTCCCGATTGTCCTGTCAAAACCGATGTTTTTCCTTCTGTTTCGCCGGAAAGCTCTTTCAAGCCTTCTCCGGTTTTTGCGGATACAAAAATCACTTTATAGCCGATACGCTTAAAATCTTCAAGCCTTTCATCAATATCAATGTCATCATATTCAAGATCCATTTTATTGCAGACAACAACAGCGTCAATTCCGGCAACATCAGCCTGCAGAAGAACCCTGTCAAGAAAACGCGGCCTGAAAGGAGGAGACACCGGAGTGCAGAGGCAAAGCACAAGATCGATGTTTGCCGCAAGAAGCTGGCTTGCCGCTTCTTTTTGATTAAAGCGGCTGAAAATATTTCTTCTTTCTTCCAGAGAAAGAATGAGTGCAGAGTCCGACTTTTTTTGGCGTTCTACAATGACCCAGTCTCCCGGAGCAAAGGGATTATAATAATCTTTTCCGTTTTCTTTTGCTGTGTGCCCTTTAAAAACTTTTCCTTTTATTCTGCACTCAAGTTCCTTATGGCCTTCTTCTGTTTCAGCCTTAACAGTCAGAACATTTCGTGAACCGCGAAGAATAAAACCTTTCAGAATTTCCGTATCGTTTTTCATAACTCATCTAACATGGAAAAATCAAAACTTAAATTTTTCGCTCTTTTCTCCCATAAAGAGCCCGATGTCTCTTCACCTGTAAGCAAAAGCCGGTGAACAGGGCGGTCTTCCCTTTCAGCCCGTAAAGCGGCGTTTTTTTCATTCAGGAGATATTCTATACGCTTTACAATTCCGGCGACGGAATCAAAAATTTTAAAAAAAGGTTTTGCCTCACGCTGAAATTCTTCAAGAAGAAATAAAAAATGAGTGCAGCCAAGCACAAGGGTATCAACATTTGCTTCACGAAAAAGATCAATATATTTCCTTATAATCTTAATTTTTTCTTTTTCATCAGCATCATCAAGGCGCAGTTCAACAAATTCTGCCAGATCAGGCGCGGCTATTCCGAATATTTCACAAGCCTCATTTGCAAGATTAAGTCTTGAGATTTCTTCAATCGTCCGCTGGGTTCCAAGAACTCCTACCTTTCCGTTTTTGGAAGCTTTTGCCGCAGGTTTTACAGCGGGAACGGTTCCGACAAAGGGAATTTGCGGAAAGTTCCGGCGCAATGAGAAAAGAGCCGCAATTGTGGCTGTGTTGCAGGCCAGCACAATGATTTTGGGTTCTATTTTTTTTGCTGCTTTTTCAACGAGAGTATTCAGAATTGATATTAATTCTTCCTTTTCACGCGGCCCGTAAGGAAAATTTTTATTATCCGCAAGATAGCAGACTGCCTCCTTCTGATTTTCCTTAAGAAAAGCCGTACAATAGGGAATTCCCCCCATACCTGAATCAATAAATAGTATTTGCCTGTTATTCATTTTTCATTAAAAAGATTATTGAACGCCGCTCTATGGCTTTCAGTTTTTTCACGCTCTTTTGGCTGACCTGCGCTTTGAGATCGGTATTTTTCATCCAGAGAGAACCAGTCGCAAAAATTTGAACGCTCTTTATCCGGCTGCCCTTCCGCGCTTGTTTCACGGCAGTCGCCGCGTGAACCCGGGAAAAAGAAACGGCAGTTTTTGCAGGAACGCAAATCTTTTCCGCATTGACCGCAGCGCGCGCTGCGGCCGATTGGCTCTGCGTCAGTTACGGGTAAACCACAATACCAGCACATAATATAATTGTATCTTGTGCGGGGCTGGCTGTAAAGATAAAAAAGTGATATCCTGAAATCAGGATGTTTACAATAAATCCATGTGTCGCAGGATGCGGAAGACCTGCCATTACCGGCTACAATCTTTGTTTTGTCCATCAGGCAAATCCAAAACAGGAACATACCCGCATATGCAAATATATAGAACAAAATATGATTATCAAAGACATGATCTTATCCGGTATGCGCTTTGACAGCACCGATTTTTCAAATCATCATTTTTATGGCTGCAATTTTAAGGACACTTCATTTTATGACTGTAATTTTTCCGGCGTAAAAATCAGGATGAGTTTTTTTGATTTCGGCGGTTTTGTAAACTGTGACTTTTCCCGGTCCGACATTCAATTTTTATCATTTGCGGGAGCGAATTTTCACAATTGTGACTTCAATGGTTCGGACATAATACACATAAATTTTGAAGGCGCGTCCATTTTTAATTCTTCTTTTAATAATTCAAATTTATACAACAGCCGGTTCATAAGCGCTGATCTATCAGATACTTCCTTTGCCAATTGTAATTTGAAACAGGTATATTTCGCAAAGGCAAAACTGGAAGATATAAATTTTAAATCTTCAAATACTGCCGAAGCAATATTTGAAATGGAAGAAAAATGAAGTTGTTTTTTCATTATTGCTCTTTTGGTTTCAGTAATTGTTACATTCTCGGAATGGAAAATGCGGCAGAAAATCAGCAAAATGACGCCATTATTGTTGATCCCGGAAGCATGGAGAACATCATGCTTAAAACAATAGAGAACAACAATTTTAACCTAAAAGCCGTACTTATAACACACGAACACCTTGGACACGTACGCGGATTACGCACATTAAAGCGCATATACAATGCCGAAGTATTCGCAATGAATCAGAAAGTAATGGATCACAAAACCACCATGATAAAAGACGGTGACAGAATCGGCATTGCGGGTTTTTGGATAGAAATTATTTCTATTCCGGGACACTCACCCGATTCTGTGGTCTACAAGATTGACAATATGCTTTTTACAGGTGATGTTCTTACCGCCGGTCTCGTGGGCAGCACTGCCAGCACTTACGGATTAACAACGCAAATGAACAAGCTCCGCAGCCGCCTTCTTTCCCTTCCGGGCGATTATATAGTGCTGCCCGGGCACGGGCCTCCTTCAACCATGGAAGCTGAACGCCGTTTTAACGCGGATGTTTTTCAATATGAGCAAAACCGCACAAAAAGACCCGCCTTTAAAGTTGAAGTGTAGCTTTTATCTCTTAAATCTAAGGGATTCCAGTGAAGCTTCTCCTCTTGTTATGCCAAACCACAATTCTTCGGATGTTTTTTCACGCAGCGCTCTGAAAAAAACAGCAATGTTATTTACAGCCTCGCCGTTTACCGATGTAATTAAATCACCCTGACGCATGCCTATAATATCTGCGGGGCTGCCGGAAACAACCTGCGTCACATAAAGCCCTGTCACATTTTCAGCAATTTGTAAACTCTGCCTGATTTGATCTGTCAGCGGAGCAACCGAAACGCCGGGCCAGAGTCTTCTGTTGTCCGAAGCAAGCTGATCTGTGCGTGTTTCAATGCGTACCTGAATGTTCCTTGGCTGCCTGTCCCTGACAACAGTAAATGCGGCGAGATCGCCGGGTCTAATATCGCCGATTATCATTTGAAGCTGATGGACATTTCTTATTTCTCTGCCGTTCACATGAGTAATAAAATCTCCGGGTCTTATGCCGCCTTTGTCGGCCGGCGAACCAAGAAAAACATGCACAGCCAGAGCGCCCCTCATATTTTCAAGACCAAGACCGGCGGCTGTCTCCCTTCCAGGTTCAACCAATGAAACGCCCAGCCAGCCATAACTTGTCGAGCCGGTTTCTATAAATTCATCTATTGAACGTTTTGCATTGTTGATGGGGATAGCAAATCCAAGACCAACATTGCCGCCGCCTGAAGCATTGCTTGCAATCCATGTATTGATGCCTATTACCTCTCCCCGGATATTTATAAGAGGGCCGCCTGAGTTCCCCAAATTGATTGGAGCGTCTGTCTGAATAAAATCATTTATGTTTCCGCCCGGTCCGCCTGTGCGCCCTACCGCACTGACAATCCCCATTGTTACGGAAAATGAATATTGCTCTCCAAGCGGATTGCCAATTGCAATTGCCCAGTCTCCGATTGAAACATTGTCAGAATTACCAAGGGTTGCCAGAGGATAATGATCATTGGTTCTAAAGGAAACCAGCGCCAGATCTTTTCTTTCGTCAACGCCTACTAACTCTGCCGGATACTCTTTTCCTTCTCTTGTAGCAACCCTGATTTCACTTGCTCCGTCTATAACATGGTTATTTGTAATCGCATAATAGGTACCGTTTATGTTCCTGACAATTATGCCTGAACCCAAACCCTGTGACCGGTACTCGCGTTCCTGCCCTTCCTGATTGCGATCCCGCGGACCAAAGAAAAATTCCCAGGGGATTCCGTTAAAATTTGGTGTCTGCTGGCGTCTTACAGAAACTGTCTTTAATTCAACAACGGAAGGCAATACTTTTTCAGAAACTGAACGAAAAACAGTCTGCAGACTGTCCGCCACGGCAATGGCGTCTTCAGGAATAATTACTGAACTTTCCTGAGCTTGTGCCCTCGCTCCGGGTGTAGAACAAGAAAATGAAAAAAAAGCCATAGAAAAGCCAAAAATAGCCCCGATAAGCACCAGATTAAAAATCAGAATGTTTTTTGAGGAAAGCTTTTGCATTAAATTCATATTTTCTCCTGAAAGTGATTATT
>JAIRUY010000086.1 GCA_031254175.1 Treponema sp. | reverse complement strand
GTGGGCCAAAGATCGCAGGAGAAAACGATTTACGCTTCCATCCCGGTTCCGGGCACTTTGCCGATACCGCTGTGATCAGCCGAGTGAACCTGCACGAGATGGTCAACAGCGCCAAGGCCTCGTACACAGAGTGGAATTTTGAGAAGCCGAAACTCGATCTGACGGTGGACAAGGAAGAAAACTCCAAGACCCCTTCGGGCATGGAGCTTGAAATCTACCGCTATCCGCATCTCTACCAACTCAAGAAGCCTGGTGAGACCTATGCGGAAATCCAGGCCAAGCGCCAGGTGGTGCGCAACAAATGGATCGAATGCCAATCGGACGCCTCGCGTTTTCTGCCCAGCTATGTTTTCAGCATCCATGATCACCCGAAAAAGGACATCAACGACAAGTGGTGGGTGGTTTCCGTATCTCACAGCGGCGACCAGCCTGGGGTGCTCGAACATGAAGCTCCTGATCGTGGTTTGAGCTACCAGAGTTCCGTTGTTGCCATACCCGAAAAGACGCGCTTCATCCCCGAGCTGCTGCATCCCAAAAATTGTATTATCGGCACGCAGACAGCCATCGTCACCGGCCCCGAGGGTGAAGAAATCTATTCCGACAAGTATGGGCGGGTGAAAGTGCAATTTTTCTGGGATCGCGAGGGCAAGTGGGATGAGAAGACCACCTGCTGGATACGGGTCTCTCAGGGCTGGGCGGGCACCCAGTACGGCACGATGGCTATTCCGCGTATCGGCCACGAAGTGATCGTCGAGTTTCTTGAAGGCGACCCTGACAGGCCGATCATCACGGGCCGGGTATATCATGAACTTAATAGAGTGCCCTACGAGCTTCCTGCCAACAAAACCCGCACGGTGTTCAAGTCCATGAGCACGCCGGGCAAGGAGGGCGAGAAACGGGGCTTTAACGAGATGCGCATTGAGGACAAGAAGGGCGAGGAAGAGATGTACGTCCATGCCGAGAAGGATGTGAACGCCTATGTCAAGAATGACTGGAAGGAATATATCCTCAACGAAAAGCACGAAACTGTGGACAAGTTGCGCTCTACACAGCTCAAGGACGAGGACCACCTCATCGTACACAAGGACAGACACGCGGAATATAAAACCAAGTGGCTTGCCAAGGCCGGGTTGGAGATACATTTTGAATCCGGTGAGAAAATCGTCTTTGGGGCGGATGATGAACTCACTCTTAAGGTCGGCGGTTCGTTTATCAAGCTGGCGGGCGGAGACGTTACCATTGTGGGCGCTCAGGTCAAAATCAATTCCGGGGGTTCTCCCGGCACAGGCTCGAACATTGAACCGGAAGAAGCTCTCTTGCCAGGGGAAAGCCCAAAGCCGAAGAGCGCAGAAACGGGAGCCAAGCCGTTGTCGCCGGGTACGGCGCGGGAGACTGATACTCCCGATAAGACGTCTAAAGCATGTATGTTGGATGCTGCTGATAATCGTCAGGCCTTTTATTAGGTTTAGGTGTACACATGGATTTTGCAAATATCTGCTCTCTAGCGTTCGCAACATCTTCTATTAACGCTCAAGCAGCGTATCTTTTGATTGATGGTTCCGCGCAAAATGGCAAGCTCTTGGCGGAAATATATAAAATAGCCCCACCGGACGTAATATATTCTTTATTTAAAGGGACAAAGTACGAAGAAAACCTTCTTGAAGGCCCGCATCTTATCCCAGTACAGTACGACAGTTCCTTACTGACATGGTATCGGCAAGAAGGGCGCGATGCTGGCATGTTGCTTTTTTCAAGCTATGCCCCCATTATGATCGTTGGTCATCTTCAGCAATATCTAACCTGTATTCTACCTGATGATCGCCACAAGATGTTAAGATTCTATGATCCTTTCATTTTCTACTATGTTTGGAATAGTCTGACGACAAAAGAAAAGTCGCTTTTCCTAGGTCCGATACATACTGTCGTTTGCGTCAGGCCGATTCAAGAAAAAAAAGACGAGCATATCTTTTTTTTGACTTCGGATAGAGCCGAGTACATTCAGCCGACCTCGGCCAAAAGATTCCCTTGGTTTATCTCTGAGGCCACCTATAAAGCACTGAACGCACCATCGCAATATTCTTTGGCCAGGATACTGGCAAAAGAATTTCTGCTTTTGTATCCGAGAACCGGCAGAATAGTGGGCAAGGCACGGGTCTTTGCGTTTTCTGAAAAAGTCGTGCAGATAAACGAAGCAATAGGATTAACCACCAAGAATGAATTGCTGGTACTCATGGGCATTGCTGCCCAGTTGGGGACGGGTTTTTTTACGGATCCACAATATGCGACTGTTGCCGGGGGCACTGACAAGATATCTTCACCGCAAGAACAGCTCTATGCCATGTCGCAAGAGGTCGAACGCATAAAAGAACAGGCTTGGTATAAAGGTGGCAAGCCTTATTACAGCGCCCTAAAGAGGATATATAACAAAAGCTACGAAGAGATAAGCCGACAAAATACGTTACGTGAAGTTGTTGATGGGTTACGAGAGGTTTACCCGGAGAGAGTGCAGCAAATAGGCGAAGAAGCCATGCTAGAGATTGCCGAGTTGGGTATGCGCAAATCAAAGGAGTGGGGATTGGTACCTCGCCCAGGTATTGCCATCAGCTCTGGCATTTTGTTTTTTCTCGGCACAGGATGCGAACAAGACCCTCTGCGTCCATGGATCGGCGACTTTGTTAAAAAACAGATGCCAGCAGAAGAAAAAACGCAAGAACTGTTCAAAACATTCAGGCGCATTTTACGCTTTAATTTCAGGAATAGGCAGCTTGAACCGGAGCAGGAACAAGCACTCTGGCTACATCGGTTCCTTGAGCCATTTCACCGGGTCAACATTGCCGCTCAAATTCCCAGGCAGGCTGAGAGCCTTACCGCCGCCCTTGTGGCCTTACAGCCCATGTTGGCTCATGAAGATGCTGTATATTGGCGGGAGCAGGCTGAGAAAATCGCAAGAAACGAACCGTTTCAGATCCTGCCCCTGCCGGTGCAAACGCTGTTGGCCCTTATGTTGATGCTCGAAAAAGTTCCTTGGGCGGACGATGAGATGGACACGACTCGCTTACTGGAGCTATGCCGCTCAAACCAGCCGCAGCGGGCCATAGCTTTATTGGATGATCGACTGTCTTGGCTCGTCAGGCACATCACTATGAAACTACAAGCCGAATTTGGAGGTGATATACTATGAGCAGAAGTGAAGTTTCAAAGAATAGCCTTCCGGCATTGCCGCCCACCTCCAACCCCAGCCCGGAACTGCAGAAAACGGGACCAGTCGATGTGGTCAGTAATGCGGAATGCGCTGACTGTTGCGATAAGATCAAACTTGTTCCTGTCAATTTGCCTGGCAAAGGTGACACGTATCTGGATGAATCTTTTGCTCCTAAAGTTCAATCAATGATTGATAATGCTAAAGCTAATGGAGTTGATGTAATCTTCGTGAGTGGATACCGTACACCAGAAGAACAAGCGCTATTAAGAAAAAATCCAAGAGCTATCACTCCAGCAGAAAATAGCCTCCACTCATGCGGGTTTGCAGTCGATATTACACGTGATTTATGGGCAGATAAATCAAAGCTCGATATCGTCCGCGAAGCGGCAGAAAAGGCTGGATTGAGATGGGGAGGTGATTTTCGTAAGTATGACCCTCCGCACTTTTATGCCGATCCGCCCATCGAGCGCAAACAAGCAATCAAGTGCGCCGAAGAACAGTATAATAAGATAAAGTAATATTTGGAGCAAATTCTTTTTCATTTGATGACCAGGTGATACAGTTGTGGCTGCACACTAGATAGCAAAAAAACAATCTTCAGATTGTAAATATTATGCTCTCGATAATAAAAGGACCTGCTATGAGATGTCGCCGTGCATACCTAACTATAAAATATTTATCATTTATTGTTGTATGTTTAAGTGCATATATACCGAATATTGCTCTTTGTTACGATGGATTAAAAGCAACTGGGTGCTATTCTAATTTATATTATAATGATGAAGGAGGAGATCTGCTTGGCTATGAATTTTGTATTGTCAATTCAAATAAAGGCCACCATGTTCTCTACCAGGAAAGTTCTGGATGGCCTGATGTGCCATTATTATTACCAGTTATTATTGAAAATAATAAAATAAGTTTTACTGTTTCTCTTGATGATAAATTCCCAGGAAAATTCAATGGGATGATAACAAATCATAGACTAAAAGGAAAATTCAGCAATTCTGAAGAATATATTACACTAAAAAGAAAATCAAGTTACTGGATTCGTAATAATAAATATTTGACTGTAGAAGGTTGTTACTCGAATATGCATTATGTAAATGGGCGTGGTATAATCGGATATGAATTTTTTATTGTATTAGGGAAGGACAATAGTTATATTCTCTACCAAGAAAGCTCAGGAGAACCTGCAATGCCACTATTACTTCCTATAATAAAAAAAGATTATTCAATAAGCTTTACGCTTCCTCAAGGTGATTCACATCATGGACAGTTCAACGGAACGATAACAGCAAATGGGTTGACTGGGAATTTCAGTAGCAATGATGAGCAAATTGTACTCAAAAGGAAGTACAGCTACTGGCAATAATATACCTTTGAGCTGGATCGGTGGTATAAAGGATGTTTGGAGCAAAGCATCAGTTGTCTGCTGATGGGAGTTCCCGCGCCCGCTGTACCTCCCTCCGGTGCATAGCGAAAGCGGATGCGCGCCAATGTATCATCCCAACCCCAAACCTCGGCTTCTTGTCAAAGCTATATCCATTTCTCCGGTTATATCCGCAAAGGCTTTCTCACGGTCCGGGGCAAGGCGAACATGATTCATTGCCTCTTCCCTCAAGGCTATCTGCTGTGAACCAGTGCCGCCGAAGCGCCGTAACCTCTCGTCAAGCTCCCGGCCCATTTCTTTCAGCCGTGGAGCTCCGGTGGTCACGTCCTCCTGCATCCGTTCCAGGCAGAAAGCAAAAGCCCCGGCCTTGTCGTCCGCCTCGGCAAAGTATTCCACATAGGGCTTGATTTGAT
>JAIRUY010000022.1 GCA_031254175.1 Treponema sp. | reverse complement strand
CTACTGCCACTTAAATGGAAAGCTAACATGGCAAGCAGGACAATGGAAATTACGCCCCCCATAGGCGTGATTGGAGGAATCGGCCCTCAGGCAGGCCTTGATTTTGTCCAAAAGATATTTGCGAACACCCGCGTGTCCAAAGATCAGGATCATGTCAACTGCGTGTTGATTTCCTGCCCTTCAATTATTCCCGACAGAACTGCCTTCCTTCTACAGAACGATGGAAAAATTGAAAACCCGGCTTTTGGAATGTTCGAGTGCGCCCGGCGCCTTTACATGGCCGGGATACGCGTTGCCGTTGTCGCCTGCAATACCGCTCATTCAGACCGTATCTTTAATCCCTTCTGCGCTATGGTAAAAGAATCCCTGCCTGATCTAATAATTGTCAACATGCTTAAAACCTGCGCGGAATACATTAAGGAAACCCTGCGCGTTACACGTGTAGGGCTTTTGGCTACCAAAGGGACACATAAAAGCAGGGTCTACCATGAGTACCTTGACGCAGAAGAAAATTTTGAGTTGATGGAGCCTGAAGCACAGGGCCGGGAAAGGGTACATGAGGCAATTTATTCCGAAGAATACGGCATAAAAGCATATTCTCAGGAGATAAAACCCCAAGCGCGCGACTTGGTAAGCCGCGAAATAGACCGACTTATTGACCAAGGCGCGGAGGCGGTAATCCTTGGCTGTACAGAACTGCCGCTTGCGATAAAATCCCGGGACTTTGCCATACCTGTCATCGATCCTGGTCTGCTAGTTGCCCGCAAACTCATTGAACTGACAGCACCGGAAAAACTTACGAAATACGGGACTTGTTGACAAACTGGCTTTTTCTAAAATTTTCCTAAGTTTTTCAATTTCGAGCTTATCAGAATTAAGGCGGTTATATGGCCATCCGGGCAATTATCCAACGGCCTTAATAAACCGCTTCAGGATAATATCGCTCTCACGGCGGTTTGCTGGATAACAATCCACTCCGGTAATAATACCATGTGCAGTACCTACGGTTGCTTCCGCCATAAAAACCATGGTCGAAGAAATTTCCCTCTTTAAGGTTTCGTAAACTCATCTGACTCTAAGTCCCCACACGCGCCCTGCGGTAAATCCCCAGCGCCGGTTTACATAGTCGGAGAACGCCTGCGCTTCTTCTGTAAAGGCATCGGCAAGATCCGGCCATGTGCCTGTTACCGTGTCTTTTTGCGGGAGAGAAGAAACGCGCCAGGTGTTTTCAAGACGCAGAGGAAGATTGCGTCCGAAATAATCAGCTGCTTGAGAAACCGGCTGCTGTAAAATATGTCCCATAAATTCGTTCACAAGCAGGTATTCATCCTTTGTGTCGTATTGCTGGAAATCAAAATAAGAGGTGATGAATCTTTTTGCCGTTGCGGGCAATCGCTCCCACCTTTGCCACGAAAAATCGCGGAACTCTTCGTCAATAAAAAATATGCCGTGAAAACCTTCGTGCGCCATAAATCTGTAACGGAGATAATCAGGAGATTCTCTTGTAATTGAAATAATCGCGCCGTTACCTGCAACAATGCTGATTTCCGAAAGACTCCCGTTCCGCTCCGCGCGGATAATTCCCTCGTTAAGTAAAATATTTTCAAGTTCCCTTTCTTCATTCAGCAGCGGGAAATTTGTCCTGCGGGCAAGGTCAAAAAAACGGGCAAGGTCCTGCGCCCGGTAATTGTGCGCATTCCAGCCGTGAAGATGCTCAATTTCCGTATCTTGCGAAAGCTGTCCGCGAAAACCGGCTTTCTCAACAAAAAAGGCAAGACGTTTTAACATTCTGTCCTGCACTGCGTAATCTGCGTAATCAAAGATTAAAACCGGAGCAGAAGAAAACCGATCCCATTTAAAAACTTCATACCTTGAGCTGCGCCAGGATTCTCTCGGCCAGGCAATAACAAGAGCAGGGTCTGCAATAATAGGCTCAGGGAAAACCGGAGAAGACTGCTCTATATTTAAACTGAAAACTGTTACACCTTCCCCTGAAAAAACCGCTTTTCCTTCTGCTGTACGCAAAGCCGGCGAAATAAAAATATTTTCTGTACCGGAAAGAGTTTCAAATCTGCGGCCCGCAAACTCAAGCACACCCCCGGAAGAAAAGGCGGCCTCAATTCCCGCATACGACGGGTTCGGCAAAAAAGAAGCCGGCACATCAATTACATAACTTGCATCTGCGCTGTATCTGTAAACAAACGGACTGATCTTAAAGATTCGTTTTGATGAAAAATTTGTTTCAGGGCCATCGTAAAAACCATAAAAACGCGCAGCAACATTAACTGAATGTATTTTTAATTCCGGCATTGATTTTTTCCCGATTTTTTCATCTGACGCGAAAAAAATACGGAAACGTCCGTCAAAAGAATTATCAACCGGTATGGAATAAACGCAATGTCCGTCAAAGTCAGCCGGCAGATGCCAGGAAGCCTGTCCTGTATCAAGAACAAACGAATAATTTTTGTTCTCCGCCCGGGAAGGAAAATCAATTGTATATTCAACGTTAAGCGAAGAGTTATGCGGAACAGCAAAGATGTCAGAAAACCTGTATTCAAATTTTTCCTGTTTTGAAAAATCAAGCGTTCCTTCCTGTGCGGCACGGCCTTTTGCAAAAAGGAAAACTTCTGTTCCTGAAACCGTAAATTTCACCTGCTTTTCATCAACGCATGATGAAAAGACAAGAGTGAAAAAAAACGGCATCAGCAGAAAATATAAAAACCTCATAACGCGGTAATTTTCTGGCCGATTAGTTTTGCAAGATAAAAATTTGATTCCATATCGGTTGTGTTTCTGTTATCAAGAAAAGTCTGAAATTCGGCAAGGAATGAACCGGGTAATACAGGCAGTTCACACACCTGTTTAAAATACGCGCGGTGAGAAGGCTCAAAATGTTTATTTATGCAAAATAATGTAAGGCATGCCATTTTTATAAAACCGGCGGACGCAATAAGATAATGAAATTTATCGCCCTGAAAACAGGCAGCTCCCAAGTCTGATATAAAATGCTCCATCTTTGACTGAACAGTATCACGCATTTCCTTCCAGAACCGTTCATCGATGCTTTTCAGCCGCTTTCTCACATCGTGTATCCAGTTGGATCGTGAAAAGATAATATCACAATTTGCGAGCCTGTAAAAACCGTAAGTTCCCGCATCTTTGATAAACCACAAAGATTCATGTTTGTCACACGCAATGTGAACAAGGTCGTCAATTTTCCCGGTCTTTTTATACTCAAGCCGCACAGGAGTATCTCCGATTAAAAAACGATCTTTTTCATTCTGGCTGGAAGTTTCAAATACCGCGACATCCTCGCCGTATAAAGAACACCGTTTTTGCGCTTTTGGAATTGGAGATGAATAAAAAACATCAAGAATAAGAGCAAAATACGGATCCAGAGGGTCTGAATGGGCAGCTTCATTTAATGTTATACATTCAACACCTTCCCATGCGGTAAGTATTTCCGTAAATCTGTCTACCAGAAGTTTGGTCTTATGTTTCATGATAATACACCTTTAATTTTACTTTCTGCAACATCGAACATATTCGTTGTTACAGAAAGAATTATAGTCGGAAATAGTGAAACAATTTAAATTGTTTCACTATAATTCCTCTTATGATATAGTAACATAAGGTACAAAAAATGAAAACTCAAAAAACAGACAGTCAAGTCTTCCTTGTCCTTGTACCTCACCGCGATACTCGTCTTGTAATGCGTAATTACTCATGCGATCTTTTCAAGGCAGGATTCGCCGGCGCTTATAGTTTCCCCTGGGTTGCCCCGTTGGCTGCCCTTTCTCACCCCTTCAATAAAGATGAATTAAAACTTTTTGCCGGATTTTTAAGGAAGGCGACAGGAAAAGACAAAATATCCGCCGAAAAAATTGCCGTAACCGCGTTTCCTGACAAAACAAACAAATATTATATTTTTGGCCCGTGCCTTAACATAAAAATTACCGCCGGAATGTTCGCTGACAACGGCATAAATGAAAACACATCAAAAAAAATTTATTGTTTGTCTTCGCCGCCTGTGATCGGCGCTCTTCTTTCCGAAAACAGAAAAGAAAAACTTCCGCCGCTTGAGGTTTTTTCTTTCCGCGCTGCCGCCATTGCCAATATGTACTGGACCTCTTGTAAAAATGAAACAGCGCACTGCGCCAGTTTTAATAAATGGAAAATAGGCGGGCTTGTTTGGCTTCCCGCGACCGGAAAAACAGGGCGGAAAAAGTAAATAGACTTGAGAGGAAACCCGATGGTTTCCGAACAACTATAATATAAATCTTTTCTTGTTATTTGCCGAATACTCCGACCAGCCAAGTGCTGAGAACGGGTATATATGTTATCAAAAACACAACTGCCACACGGACAATCAGGAACGGGAAAACATCGCGGCAAATATCGATTATTGATTTTTTAAACCTGTAAGAAGCAAGGAAAAGATTAAGGCCGACAGGCGGAGTTATATACCCCATTTCAAGATTGATGACAAAAATAATCCCCATATGAACCGGATCAATTCCATAAGCCTGACTTATCGGGAAAACAAGAGGAAGCACAATAAGAATGGCGGAAAAAATATCCATAAAGAAACCGATAAAAATGAGGAAAACATTCAATAGCAGCAGGAACAGCAATTTTGATGACAGCGCGCTCTGCAGCCATACCGCCATATTGGCAGGCGCCTGGGTAAATACAACATAATACGAGAAAGCTTTTGCTACAGCCAAAATTGAAAGCACCCCTCCTATTATTGGAATGGCCTTCATAAAAACATTTCTGAGTTCCGCTAATTTGATATCACGATGAATAAAAACTTCTACAATAAAAATATAAATTACGGCCGCGGCTCCAATTACGGTAATGTTAAAAATGCCTGAAAAATAACCGATAAGCAGAAATAAAGGCAGAAGAATTTCCAGCGCTGATTCCTTTAAGGCAGAAAGCGCTTTGTGTCCGTCAAATTTTTCTACCGGAATTTTTATTTTCCTTGACAATATAATACTAAAAATTATGACAGCCAAAACCAGTATAATACCGGGTATTATACCTCCAATAAAAAGATGACGAATGTTTGTCATGGTAGCAGTACCAACCAAAATCAGGGGAAGACTGGGAGGAAACAAAAGCCCGATACTGCCGGAAGATGTCAATAAACCAATTGAAAATTTTTCAGGGTATTTCAAGTGGCCGCTTAATATAGCATACAGAATGCCGCCCAATGCCAGTATTGTAACGCCGGACGCGCCTGTAAAAGAAGTAAAAAAAGCGCAGATAACAACACTTACAATGATAATGCCGCCGGGAAGCCAGCCGAAAAACGCGCGGAAAACATTAACAAGCCGCTGCCCCGCCCTGCTCTCGGAAAGGAAGAAACCTACCAGAGCAAATAACGGTATCGCTATAATATTTGAATTTGTAAGCGCAGAGTAAATATCCGCCGCGACAGAATCCATTTCCCCGCCTGAAGTATGCAAAAGGAGAAGGGACAGGCCGCCAATAACAACAAAAAGCGGAGTTCCTGCAAATGCAGCAATAACAAGAAAGATTATAAGAGGTACTCTGGCTAACCAGACATAATAATAAAAATCATCGCAAATATCCCAGACAACATCCGGCATATCAAAACCCCAGATAATTTTCGCGATTACCGGGAATGAAGCGATTGTTCCAAGCAAAAGGGCAAGCACAGGAAGAATTATTTTCCAGCCTGTAAGACCTGTTCTGCGCGCAAAACGAATTGCGATTATTCCATAGGCAGCAGGAAGAATTAACGCCAGCAAACGGCTTGAGATAAAACCGATTGTTTTAACTTCAAGACCTATTTTTATAAATGAAACTGAACTCCATGCAAGTATTACGGCAACAAACGCGGAAACAAGATAACAGAATGCCTTTAGACTGTTTTTAATATTTCCTTCCGGAATATATTGGTTAACAGAAATTGAAAGGTGAGCTTCGTTTCTGGTACAGATCATCCCGGCAAGAAGCCCGGAAAACAAAAGCATCTGCGTAATGAAGCTTGAAGAAGCTGGTATTCCTGTTCTGAATAAAAAATGAGCTGCTACTTCCGCTACAGGAAGCAATGCCATTAACGCCAATGTGACTATACAAAAGATTTCTTCAATTCCGTACAGAACAGTTATAAATAAATTCTTATTTGCCTTTTGAGCTTCCACTTTTTATTAACGCCCTCTTCGATATTCTGCCAAAATATTTTTAATTCTGTTGTAATACTCTCTGTGGAAAACCGGATTGCTTGCGCCAACCAGTCTGTTTTCGTATCTTTCGACATCATCAAACCATTCCTGTCTCTGCTGCGGGGTAAGATCAATACTATTAAGACCGTATCTTCTCATTGTGGCAATAGTTTCAGCTTCCATGTTTAAAATCGATGCTTCTATTTCTTTTTCCATCCGTTTGCATATTTCCAAAAGCTGAGGTTTATATCTGTCAGGGATTCTGCGCCATGCGGTTTCATTCATTAAAATACCGCCCATAAAAGGAGCGATATTAAGATTTGTCATGTTTCTGGCAACGCCGAAAATCTGCCCTCCGGCCGCTAAAATCGGACTTAGGTACGCAGCATCTATCCTGCCTGAGTTAAGATCAGGCAAAGTCTGGCTCACGTTCCCTGACACAAGCTGAAAACCCATGATTCTGAAAGCCTGAACCATCTCTTCTTCCGTACTTGTAGAAAGTTTCAGACGCCGTAAATCATTCGGGACATAGATTGGCGATTTGGAAAAAAACTTAACCCAGCCGGCATGTGCCCAGGCAAGAGTAACAAAACCGTTTCTTTGAATTCTTGCGTCCAAATCCGGCTTTATCCGCCTCATTACTTCCTGCAGTTCATCTTCGGTTCTTATCAAAAACGGATAACTGATAGCCATCACTTCCGGCGTTACAGAGCTTATTCCTACGCTGGATAAAACTGCCGCCTGTATATCATTAAGCCTGAGTTTCCGCAGCACTTCCGCTTCATCGCCCGCGGTGGCGTTATGGTAAACAATTACCTCTATTTCCCCATTGGTTGCCCTTGACCATTCGGCTGCCATGCGGTTAATCGCGGCGCCCCATGCGGTATTTTCCGGAACAAACGAAGCAAGTCTGATGGGAGGCATCCTTCTTTGGGCAAAAAGCGGATTGATCATAAAAAATAACAAGACAAATGCAAAGAGGCAAAATTTTCCTTTGTTTACAAAATTCATATATACACCTTTAATTTTACTTTCTGTAACATCTGACTTGGTGTCTTTGTTACAGGAAGAATTATAATCGGAAATAGTGAAACAATTTAAGTTGTTTTACTATATACTCCTTAATTACCAGTCATCATCCCAATCATAGCCGTCATCAAAATAAATAAAGAACAATACAGATGAATCCAGAAGGTAGCGCGCTTTTTGCTGGGCAAGAATATTTACAAGACGATTCTGGGGATTCTTGTCTATGTCCACAGCCAGCGCAGTTTCCAGCAATTCCTTAAATCTATCATAATCCTGTGCGGGGATCGAGACCGCTTGGGCATAAGACACATAAGTCCCTGCGGAAAGGCCTTTGGATTTTTGCAAAGCCCTTTCGAAGTAAAAATCAACTTTTGACGCATCGCCGCCGAAACTTTGAGGAACAGACGCATGATAAAGCATAAAAAATTCATCCAGAGCGCCGTCGTTAAAATTCGGGTCCAGTTCATAGGCTCGTTCAACGAGCGCGTAAAATTCCGGAATACGCACACCAAGTTCCATATCAAAAGGATTAAGCGAATACGCCGAAAGCCCTGCTGCTGCCGACCAGTAAAGAGCCGGTACATCGCTCTTTTTCATTCTGGAGAGAATCTGTTTCTGCCTGCCGCTTTGATAAGAATTTGAAAAACCGGAATATTTTAATTCCAAACCGTGATAAAGCAAATCAAACCCTCTTAGATAAAAGTTTTTTGCCCTTTCCATAGCAGCCTGACGTTCCGCATACATG
>JAIRUY010000139.1 GCA_031254175.1 Treponema sp. | reverse complement strand
CTGCAGGCAAGCGATAATTTTTCCGGGTTTTCAGTTGTTTTTAATGCCGAACGGTAGAGTTTTTTGTGTTCTTTTTCCAGGCGTGTTTTTCTGCAGGCGCCAAGAGCCGCAGTAAAGATCGAAAAGAAACTGCTTAATAATATTGATACAAGAACTATAAAACCAGCCGGGAAGGGATACATCTTATAACTCAATCTCTGAACGGTGTAACGGCCTTATTATATAAAGCTCATCAGGAGATGTCTGCGCTGTTTTTATTTTTCCGTCCGGTGTATATTCGCCGAATATCTGTACAATCGGGAATCTTGGATTATCCGGGTTTACGTCAACAACCTGTCCCTTCTTTTCGTTAGACAAAAGTACATGCAAACCTATCGGATATATTGAAAGAGAAACCACCAGAGCCTTTATAACCGTGTCATCATAACGTTTGCCTTCATTCTTTAGCAATTCAAGCATGCCGGTGTAACCGTCTTTGGCTTCCTTATGCGGCCGTCTGGAACTCAAGGCCTCGTAAGAGCAGGCTACGGCGATAATTTTGGAGTATAGTCCAATTTTATCACTGGTAAGCCGCCGCGGATAACCGGAAGCGTTTTCACGTTCATGGTGTTCAAGCGCGGCAAGGCACACAGGAAGCGGAAAATCAAAAGACTTAAGCATGGTATAACCAAGTATAGGATGTGAAACAATTGCTTTTTGCTCATTTGCGTTTAACGGCCGCTGACTGAGATATATACTCGAAGGAAGTTTTAACATGCCAACCTCATGCAATAAGGCGGCAACTCCCAGTTCAATCATCCTGTGGTTTGGAATCTTCAAGAATGACCCGATAACTATGGAAAGTATTGTTGACCGTACCGAGTGAGCAGCAAGATAATTTTTTTCCGGAGCCGGTTCGCGTTCTCTTAAGACCCTCATCAGAAAACGGCGGTCTTCTCTGATATATTCAACCAAGTCTTTTATTCTTTCCATTACTGCTTTGCTGTCCAGCTCATCGGACACAGTCGCCCTGATAAAAATATTTTCAACAAACATTAAAAAATTTACGTAAAAATCTTCGGCTTTTTCAAGTTTATCCGCATCCAATTGCTGGGAAAGCCCTGATGAACTGCTTTGAGATTGAACAAGATCGGAATCGTTGGTGGTATATTGAGTGTGCGCTTCACCGTCGCAAAGCACGCTGTTAAAACTCCATTTTTCCAGAGTTTTTGCCAATTCCTCTGTAAAAGGCATTTCAGGAGCCGTAATGAGAAACGCATTGTCAAGATAGACTGCTTTTGTGAAAAAACTGTTTGGCTGAATTTCTTTTACTAAAAAACTCATTAACTCTCCCATCCCATAGCTTTCAGTATACTTCTTTTTGGCAGCAAGTGAAAGGTATTTAATTTTAAGGGCAGTCTTCCCCAATGTTGACGTAATTTAATCTTTCTTTTATGATTCTTCATATCATTTGTCGTTATATGGGAGTTTTCGTTGAAGTTCAAATATCTGATAACTGTATTTAGCATTATATTAATAATTGTGGTGTTTGCGGCCATTCTTCTGCCGAGACTGCTGGCAGGACCTGAATTTGCGGCAAACTTACAGTTTATAACTATACCGCTCCTGATCTTCATGGTTTTGCTCCTTGCCGCCGTTTGTGTGTTTTTCTTTTCTAATTATCGGCTTCTTTCACTTCTTGAACGAGAAGATTGGCCTGCTCTTGCTTATTATCTGGAACAACAAATCTATGGAAAACTCAAATATAGTACCCGGAAGGTAAAACTTTTGGCCAGTTCTTATATTGTAATGTCAGATTTTAATTCTGTTTTAACGCTGGAAACCAAGACTTTAAATGCAAAACCCATAGTTGTAGAAAAAAATATCCTGATTTTTGGCGCTGCCAGAGTTTTAAGCGGCGGCTACAGGGAAGCAGCCGAATTTTTTAAAACATATTTTGAGAAAGGGAAGGGTGAAGAAAATCAATGGATACGCTGGTATTACGGTTTTTCCAAACTGCTTGGCAGCGATTTTAATGCGGCAGAACCTGAATTTTTATCGCTGGCCGTTTTTTCAAATAATGCTCTTATTTCCGCTCTTTCAGCCTATTTTCTTGACAGTTCTCTGGCAAACCACTCGGAAAATCCGGAAAAGTGCCGTTCTGTTGCCGAAAATGGCAAAAAACGAGTTGTTAAATCAATAAAAAACGCAAGTCTTTGGAAAAGAGAAACTGATAAGACGGGGACTGATATTCATGTCGCCATTGTCAGGAAGTATATAGATGAAACCGGCAATTGGCTCTTTTCTGAGAAAAAGACTATAACCCCAACCCCTGTTGAGGAAACTGAAGATAAAGAGGAAGAGGTAACTGCTACCTAATTACCTCAAGTGCGGGAGTATAAGAAAGATTGTGGGCTTCGGCAACGCCTTTGTAGGTAATTGCTCCCTTGTAAATGTTTAATCCATCCAAGAGGCCTGAATCTTGTTTCAGCGCAGCTTCGGGGCCTGTATTCGCAATCATCAAACCGTAACGCAGTGTTGCGTTGCCAAGAGCGTTGGTTGATGTATAGGACACAGCGCCGGGCATATTGCCTACGCAATAATTTATTACGCCGTCTTTTATAAAGACCGGGTCGTCATGGTAGGTGATATGGCTTGCTTCGCTGCAGCCGCCCTGATCTATCGCAACATCCACTATAACCGATCCGTTTTTCATCATTGATAAATGTTTGTTACGAATAAGTTTTGGCGCGGCAGAACCCGGAATAAGCACTGCTCCAACAACCAGATCGGCAAAGGGCAGGATTTGTTCAATATTTTCAGGGGTAGAATAAAGTGTTGTAATGCGGCTGTCATAAAGATCTTCAAGATAACTGAGTTTGTCAAGGTCTAAATCGACAACCGTAACGTGGGCACCCGAACCTACTGCCAGTTTTACCGCGCTTGCGCCTACAATGCCCGCCCCCAGAACGACAATTTCCGCATGAGGAACTCCGGGCACGCCGGAAAGAAGCACGCCTCTGCCGCCCATCGGTTTTTCGAGGTATTTTGCTCCTTCCTGAATGGCCATACGGCCTGCTATCTGGCTCATCGGCTTAAGGCAGGGAAGCTGCCCTTTGTTGTCCCGGATAGTTTCGTAAGCAATGGCTATGCACTTTGATTTGAGCAGAGCCTCAGTCTGCGGCTTGTCAGAAGCCAGATGCAAATATGTGTACAAAATCTGATTTTCACGAATAAGGGCGTATTCGTTTTCCAGAGGCTCTTTTACTTTTATTATCATGCCGGCATCAGCCCAAATGTCTTTAGCGGAAGGCATAAGTTTTGCTCCCGCCGCCGCGTATTGATCATCAGTGTAACCGGCGCCTTCACCGGCGCCTTTTTCCACCAAAACGGTATGCCCTGCGTTTTTATAGGCTTCCGCCGCTTTCGGCGTTAAACCTACCCGGTATTCGTGCTTTTTTACTTCTTTTACTGTTCCTACTATCATTTATTACTCCCATAAAAAGAATAACGGGATCGGGAGCAATAGACAACCCCGCCATATAAATTTTTTTAGGGCAAAAAAAAGACGATGTGCCTGGACGTCTGAACCTTGCGGTTCATATGCACACCGTCTGATTATGAGAGGTAATCCCTCCCGATGTATACAGTATCGGTCTGTTTAAAGGCAGACTTTAGCCTTAATAATACAGTTTGACAAATAGCCGCTTTCAGTGTTATACTTACGCAACTATAAAATAACCCAAAAGGGAGGCCAGCGTATGGCAAAAGTTGAGTTGAAATCCATTTCCAAGGTGTATGACGGCGGTGTCCGTGCTGTAGACGATGCCAACATAGTAGTTGAAAACAAGGAGTTTGTCGTTCTTGTAGGACCTTCAGGCTGCGGTAAATCCACCACTCTTCGTATGGTTGCCGGTCTTGAGGATATAACAGAAGGCGAACTGCTTATAGACGGCGAAAAAATGAACGATGTTCCGCCAAAAGACAGGAATATCGCAATGGTATTCCAGAACTACGCCCTTTATCCGCATATGTCAGTTTATGAAAACATGGCATTTGGTTTGAGGATCAAGAAAATTCCCAAGGATGAAATTGACAGGCGTGTAAATGAAGCAGCCCGTGTTCTGGATATTGAGAAATTTCTGGATCGCAAACCAAAGGCTCTTTCCGGCGGTCAGAGACAGCGTGTTGCTGTCGGACGCGCTATCGTCCGTAACCCCAAAGTTTTTCTTTTTGACGAACCTCTTTCAAATCTTGATGCGAAATTGCGTGTGCAGATGAGAGCGGAGCTTTCCAGCCTTCACCTGCGTCTTAACGCAACCATAATCTATGTCACCCACGATCAGGTAGAAGCAATGACTATGGCGAGCAAAATTGTTGTTATGAAGGACGGAAAAGTACAACAGATTGGTTCTCCCTTATTCCTTTATAATTATCCCGTCAACAAATTCGTGGCTGGTTTTATCGGTTCGCCGCCGATGAACTTTCTCACTGTAAAAGTTGTTGACGATGGAAATTCCATTATTTTGGACGAAGGTTCATTTAAAATAAAAGCGGATTCGTCTCACAATGAATACCTTAAAAAATTTGCCGGAAAGGAAGTTTTCTTTGGTATCAGACCGGAAGATTTGGTTTATTCAGAATCCGGCGGTAACAATAGTTTTGGCGTGAAGGTAACTGTTGTTGAACCGTTAGGTGCTGATATTCATCTTTGGCTTACAACAGAAACCCAGCCGCTGGTAGCGCGTACTGAACCCAACCATAATTTCAAAGTCGGCGATACTGCCAACTTTATTCCGAAAATGGAAAAAGCGCGCTTTTTCGACAAAGAGACAGAGCTGGCGATAATTCCCTCTCCGAAGCTCTGAGTTATCGAACAAGTCCAATTAATAAAAAAGCCACGGTTGACCGTGGCTTTTTTTATCGCAGGGAGTTTCGTCTACTTCTTCTGGATTTTGCGTAATGCTTGCGAACCGTTGTCATCGCTGTTATCCCTGACAAATCCGCCGCCCTGATTGCGGTATTTTCCGGGGCTGATGCCAATGTAAGCCTTAAATATTTTTGTAAACCAGCTTTGGTCTTCAAAACAGCAGCAGGCGGCTATTTCGCTGAGCGACATATCTGTTTCAAGCAGCAGGCGGCTGGCCTTTTCCACCCTCAGTCTGTTAAGGTATTTCGAAAGGTTTTCCCCCATTTCTTCCTTAAAAATTGTGCTGAAATAAGGAGGAGAAAGACCTGCTACAGCGGAGATTTCTTTCAGGCTGATTTTCCTTGTAAAATTTTCAAGGATGAAATTTTCCGCTTTCCTTAACGCTGCGGCATGCGGGATACCCCGGAAAGAAGATATTACGCTGGTCACGCGATCTACGATGGTATGAATAATATCAGTTAACTCTTCAATGCTTTTGGCTTCCTGGACAAATTTCAGGTTTTGACTGTTTATTTCCATGGAAAGATTTCCGCTTTTAACAGGACTGATTTCCACTCTGGAGATGAGTATAACAAGCTCTGTTATCCGTAATTGTATATATTTAAACTGTCCCGGATATGAAAAAAATACCATAGCCAAAAGTTCATTCAGTTGTTTTTTTGCTTCATTGGCATCGCCTTTACGAAGGGCAGACATCAAATTTTTTTCTTTTTCCAGCGGATAACCGGGCTTTTCCACGTTTTCATTGTGCTGACTCTTTAGATTTTCAATTATTTTTACTATTGTATCCTGCTGTTCAGCCCTTCTTTTGATTGTTTCATGATAATCTTCGCTTCCGGAACTTAATGATTCCGCGCACAGTTGCATCATCTCCGCCAGAGATTGCGCTTTTTCTTCGTCTGCTCTGGGAGATGAATTAATGTGCCCCTTAAAGTCTTCCTTTGATATGTCGTCTGTGCACATAACAAGAGTATCGTTGGCATTTGAATAAATGTCAACTGTTTTTTTTCCGGACCGGAGAAGGTTTTGATGTGATGAAGTGTCGCCTGACGGTTTGACTTCGCCGGCATCGGTTTCTGCCAGAAACCCGCCGCCCCTGATTGCCCCCGAGAAACTGCCTTCGGTATATATTGGGCTGACCCAAAACAGGAAACCAAGAGCGCATTTATAAATATGAAACCCGCCGGTTTTATTTGTTTCTTTTATTGCGTTTATGTGCATTTCATGACATGGTTCGTGTCCCGGCTGATTGTTTTTGCAGTGCCTGCAAATAGTTTTTTCCGGGTAGCATTCAATGCCCATGGGGGCATAAGGTTTATAATCCTTGTCGTAAATGCAAATACTGCAGCCGGTGGCCTGATTGTAATCCAGCATCATTTTCATTGCTTTGTTTATCAGTTCTTCCTGTTGTTCGTTTGTTTTGGTTTTGTTTTCTTTCATAATCTCCCTCTTTTTATGCTGATATACCGGAAAAACTTCCCTGTTCACGGTATTTTCCAGGGCTCTGCCCGGTGTTGCTTTTGAAAATTTTTGAGAACCAGCTCTGATCCTCAAAACCGCATGTTTTTGCTATCTCGCTTATTGACATATTTGTCGTAACGAGCATCGTCGCCGCTTTTTCTGTTCTAAGCCGGTTAAGATAATTTGACAGATTCTCTCCCATTTCTTCCTTAAAAATTGTGCTGAAATAGGGAGCGGAAAGTCCCGAAACATCCGCGATTTCATTCAGGCTGAGTTTTCTTGTATAGTTATTCATGATGTAACGTTCAGCTTTTCTGAGCGCGGGAAAATGCCTTACTCCGTGAAACGAGAAAAATATTCCCGACATTTTTTTTATGATGCACAGAAGAATTTTCGTTATTTCCTGAAGACTTGGACTTTTTTCAATTTTATTTAAGTAAAGATTGTTTGCTTCAAAGACAATTTCATCGCTTATATCGTTGGCTTCTATTGCCGCTCTGGATAATAAAACTGCAAATTCCATGGCTTTCATGCGGAAAGCCTGTAAATTGCACTGTACTTCCTGATAACAGGCGTTTATTAAACAAAGAAGCATTTTTTCAGCTTCGACAATGTCCCCGCGGCGCAAGTTTGCCAATAACAGCCTTTCCATGTCTATTGAGCAAGCCGGATTTTCGGCTCTTTTATCACTCTCATTACCGCCTGTTTCAGGTGATTGTGACGTGAATTTTAAATTATCCGTTTGCGTTGTGATATTTTTTCTTTTATTGCTCATGCTGGACAGCTGATCTGCGCAGATCAGCATCATATTGGCAAGGGCTTTTACCTTCCTGTTGTTTTTCACCGTAATGCCGCCCGAAACAAACGCTCCGGCAAAACGTTCGCCTGAATAAAAGGGACTTGTCCAGAAAGCCAAACCTTCGGAACAAATATATATGTGTGAGCCTCCGGTTTGCCTTGCTTCGTTTACGGCTTTCTTGTGTAAAATTGCGCATACCTTTTCTGAGCAGCCGATGGTTTTTCTTTTGCAGTTTCTGCAAATATCATCAAATTGATTGGAGGCGTTATCATAATTTGATCCCATAACAGAAACAACGCAATTTGCAGCTTTTTCATAATGTCTTGCGAATTTAAAAGCCTTTAGCATCAGAGGCTCAAACTCACGACGTTGAATAATGTTTGGTAATTTAGACATATATTTTCTCTCCTTATCTGAGTAAAATATAAATAATACAAAGTGGCCAAAATACATCCTTTTTATGAAAAAAATATTATTTTTCCAAATTTTGGGCATCTATAAAAACTATTGTTTTATGCAACAAATGGCCTTATTTTCTATAATTGATACATAGCTTTGTGGGAGAAGTTTACTGGAATAATGTGAGGGAATAGTTTACACTGAATTGTTATGGCTGATATTAAAGAAATAACTGCGGTTCTGGATAAGATGATACTTTCAGCATCAGGCTGGAGGGGAGTCTTTGCGGCCGGCGGCGGTGAAGAAGATAAGCATGAGCAAATTTCTTCGGCCCATAGATTAATTTCTGCAGCAGCAGCCTTAATTTTCGCCGAATATTTGCAAAATTCTCATGTTTCAGATGTTGATTCTTGCTTAATTTTACTTGGAACCGATACCCGTCCCACCGGGAAAGCCATTGTTGATGCGATGATTCCTGTTTTGCTGGCTGCAGGATGTGATGTTTCTTACGCGGGTATTACTGCCGCTCCTGAAATTATGGCATGGGCAAGGAACAATGAAAAAGCGTCCGGTTTTATTTATATTTCTGCGAGTCATAATCCAATCGGTCATAACGGTATAAAATTCGGCCTTACTGACGGAGGAGTATTGTCGGCTGAAGAATCCACAAAACTTATAACGAATTTCCAATCTTTTTTTAAAAGCGGTAATTGTATTGAAAAAATTGAAGCGCTTATTTCAGCCGCGGACTCAGGTAAAACAAAGGATGTTTTCTCGCGTCTTTCGGATGCAAAAAACGAAGCCCGTAATACCTACTATAATTTTTGCAGTGATGTAGCGTTAGGCGGAAATGCCTCCATTGCTGCCACTTTGAAAAACAGCCTTGTCAAACAACCGCTTGGTGTAGTTTGTGATTTTAACGGCAGCGCAAGGACAGTATCCATTGACAGAGAATATTTTTCCGCTCTGGGATTAAAGTTTATAAGCATCAACTCTGAACCGGGACAAATTGTTCACCGTATAGTGCCGGAAGGCGAGTCTCTTGAGCCCTGCCGGCAGCTGCTTGAAGAAGCCCATGCAAAAGATGCGTCATTTATGCTCGGGTTTGTGCCTGATTGTGACGGCGACAGGGGGAACCTTGTAATATGGGACGAAACGCTTGGCAAGGCACGCGCTCTTGAGGCTCAGGAAGTTTTTGCTCTTGCCTGCGCTGCGGAACTTTCACACCTTGTTTGGACGGGCGAACTTGCCTATGATGATACCGGAAAGGCTCTTATAAAAGCGGCTGTAGTTGTCAATGATCCGACTTCCATGCGCATTGACCGGATTGCCGAAGCTTTTGATGTTTCGGTTTTCCGCGCCGAGGTTGGCGAGGCCAATGTAGTAGGGCTTGCCCGCGCTCTGCGTCAGGATGGATATTTGGTACGGATTCTGGGCGAAGGTTCGGCGGGCGGAAATATTACTCATCCTTCTGCAGTACGCGATCCAATCAACACGGTTCTTGCACTTGTAAAATTTCTTGCGCTTTCTTCAAATGCTGAAAAAAAAGGGCTTTTTGAAATTTGGTGCGCGCGTTCGGGGCAATTGGAAAAATACCGCCCTGATTACACTCTTGCCGATATTATCGCAAGTCTGCCGGATTTTTCCAGCACTCCCGCATATTCAAAGGATGCTGTCCTTTGCGTAAAAACGGAAGATCATGCGTTGCTGAAAGACAGATACAAGGAAGTGTTTTTGCGGGAGTGGGAAGAGCGAAAAGATGAATTAAGAGCCCGTTATGGCATATACAACTGGGAAGCAGTTGCGTATAACGGACAAACGGAAAAGCGGCGCTTGTCCCGGTTCGGGGAAGCCGGCAGAGGCGGCTTTAAAATATGTTTTTTTGATGAAAAGGGAAAGGAAATCGCCTATATCTGGATGAGAGGTTCCGCCACAGAACCTGTTTTTCGCATAATGGCAGATGTGGACGCCGCTTTCAGCGGCGCTTTAGAATCAATTTCCTCTCACACGCCGGCCGAAGGGAGGCTTGTGGACGCTGCCGAAGGCGGCATTGTAAAAGCAGATGAGATGGAACGTGACTTGTTAAAATGGCAGCGCCGCATGATAGAAGAAGCAGATGTTTGTTAATGTTTTATGGTCTCCGCTGATGCGGAGCCCTTCGATTAAATTCGCCGCTCTCGCGGCGTAAAAGGGGTTATGGTCTCCGCCTGTGCGGAGCCCTTCGATTAAATTCGCCGCTTGCGCGGCGTAAAAGGGGTTATTGATGGGTGTACGCGGAGAAATTTTTTCCAGCAAAGTTGCCCTGGCGAACAGGACATATTTTTTTAATGTTAAGGAAAATCGCATGGGAGATCTTTATCTTAACATTGTAGAGAGCAAAAACCGGGATAATGGCGGCTTTGAACGCCAGTCGGTGATTTTGTTTGCCGATGATTTGCAGGAATTTCTGAAAGGTTTTGACGAATCTCTTCGAGTGCTTGAAAAAGAAGCGCGTGGAAAAAAGCGGTCAGGGTCATTCAGCAATGCGCATAATGCAAAAGGTTCTCAGGCTAAAGCCGGGGAAGGCGGTTCACCAAAAAGCGCAAACGTAAAATCGTTTCAAAAACGTGATGAAGGAAGACGTCCAAAGATTCAGACTGCAAGAGGCGGTAATGCCGGGCGGCGGGATTCTTCAAAAGGACGTTTTGATGATAAACGCCGTGAGGGTTTAAAAACGAATAATTCTTATGACCGGAGCGGAAGACCAGATCACAAGACACGCAAACCAAAGCGGCTGGTAGTAAAGAAATACGAATGAGGGAACCAAAAAAACTTTAATGTATTTTTAGAAGTGTTCTGTTTGTTTATCGTACGCTAAAGCTCATGCGCTGAATTGGTGAAGGGCCGTATTTCTTTACAAGTTCGCGGTGTAATTTTGTCGGATAACCTTTGTGTTTTTCATAACAGTATTGAGGATAAAGCAATGCCATTTTCTCCATATAATTGTCCCGCTCGGTTTTCGCAATGATAGAAGCCGCCATTACCTCATGAATTTCCGCGTCTGCTTTTACCATTGCTCTGCTGAGAACGGGAATGTCCGGAACAAATTTGCCGTCAATAATTGCACTAATATTTTCATCTGAAAGAAACGGGCTTTTGCTCATCATTTTTTCGAATGCGCGTTTCATCGCAAGCAGGCTTGCCTGTAAAATATTTATACTGTCTATTTCTTCATGCGAAGCCATGCCGATACCCCAGGCAAGCGCGTTTTCGCAAATCTGCCGCCGCAATTCTTCGCGCTGCCGGGCGGAAAGTTTTTTGGAGTCATTTAATGATGTGCGGGGAAAATCATCGTTTAATATTACAGCGGCGGCACAGACAGGTCCTGCAAGCGGACCGCGGCCTGCCTCATCAATACCGCAGATTAAATATTTACTCATTAATCTTGTTCAGCAATGATGCTCATAACATCCTGCAGGGAAGGATCATGCTTGTAGTAAGAATTTTCAAGTTCTGTTTCTGTCAGGCCGACGAGCTCATGGCTCATATAATGTATCCATGTACTTTCGTCATGTATTGAAAATTCATGTTTGCGGCACCAGTAGTCCGGCTGAATTGGAAGCTGTTTCTCTTTGTCAAAAAAATATTTATAGTCATGAACTGCGATTTTTAAATCTGTGCGGGGAATTCCCTTGTCAATAATTATTTGTGCCAGATGATTGATTGTTCTGCCTGAATCAAAAATGTCATCAATAAGTAATACCTTGTCTCCGACACGCAAATGTTCCGGCGAATATGTCCAGCCGTCGACTTTAACTTTTTCCGCTTTCGCTACATCAGTATAGGAGCGGGCGACAACTGCCGCATAATATACCGGGTGCTGCCCCTTATGAACGACCTTGAAATATTCGCTGATTACATTGCCAAGATACGCTCCGCCGCGCAATGAAACATAAATTACGTCGGGCACAAATCCTTCGCTGTAAATCTGATGCGCAAGTTTGATTGCATTATCCCGCACCGTATCAAACTGAAGAAATTCTTTTTTCATATACCGTTCCTTTATGCCTTTTTCACCGGGCGCAAAAATCCAAAGAGACTGCCGCACAGTCCTCCGATAATATGCGCAAATTGGGAAATACTGTCACTGTTTAATGAATTATAAAGCTCTACTCCAATATACAGTATCATAACAAGAATAAATGTCAGAGGAATTTCGCCTTTGGAAAAATTTGTAAAAGAAGAAAGCAGAATCATCATGAATACTACGCCGGAAGCGCCAAGGAGTCCTGTACTAAAGAAAAGAACATTAAGCACGCCGGTGGCTATGGCTGTAATGATTATCATTATAAGCAGGTCTGCAGAACCGTAGTATTCCTCCAGCATGGGGCCGATTAAAAGTATCAATGTAAAATTGCTGTTCAAATGAGACCAGTTGACATGTCCCATGATGTGAGTAAAAAGCGTAACACAGTTTCTGAAGCTGCTTAGATGGAAATTGTTTTTTCCCGGAACTGTAAACCAGTACAGGTTTAGGTTCGGAATCAACGTTTGCGACAACAGCATTATAATGGCGCATAACAATGTGAAAGTAAGAATTGTCGGGGCATTGTACTTTATTCTCATATATCAAGCGTTATCTCCACAGGGCAATGATCGGAACCTTCGACTTCGGCTCTTATAATAGACGATTTTACTTTTGATAAAAAGTTTTTGTCTACACAGTGGTAATCAAGTCTCCATCCGACATTATTTCTGCGCGCCTGCCCCATATAAGACCACCATGTGTAATGTCCCGGCTCTCCCGGATGAAAATGACGGAATGTGTCAACATGGCCGGACGCGGTAAACTTGTCCATCCACTCGCGCTCTTCTGGGAGGTATCCGGGGCTGTTTTCATTTGCTTTTGGACGCGCAATATCAATGGGCGTGTGCGCCACATTAAAATCGCCGCAAAGAAGGAAATGCCGGCCTTTTTTTACAATGGAATTACAAAGTTTTAACATTGCGTCATTAAAGGCAAGTTTATAATCTATCCGCTTTCGCTCATACTGCGAATTCGGGAAATAGGCCGCTATCAGGGAAAAATCTTTGTACTCTGCAATCAGGACGCGTCCTTCATTGTCAAATTCCGGCTTATTCATAAAACGCACATCATCCGGCTTTTTTTTTGTATAAATCGCCACGCCGGAATATCCTTTTCTTTTTGAGCTTGCCCAAAAAACAGAGTAGGCCGGTCCTTTAACAGGCGGGTTTAAAAGAGCAGATGAGAGCTGTCCGGGTTCGGCTTTTGTTTCATTCAGGCACAGAACATCGGGGTTTTCTTTTACCAGCCAATCGGTAAACCCGCGCTTTTCTAACGAGCGGATACCGTTAACATTCCATGAAATAATGCGCATGGGATCATTATATTATCTATGCCTTATCATTGTCAAATAGACTCCGGCAATAACAAGCCCTGCGCCAAGCCATTGCAAAGAAGAGAGCCTGTCACCTAACATGATGAAACTGGCAATAACTGTAACAACAGGAATCAGGTTGATGAAAATCGCGCAGACGGAAACACCGAGTTTGTCCAAAGCGTAAACATATAACCAGTATCCAAGGGCGGAACAAAATATGGCAAGGAAAAACAAATGAATGATAACTTCCGCATCGGCATTTCCCCATCTGGAAAACTCATGAAAAGAAAATGGAATAAACATAATAAATCCTGCCACGCTCTGCCAGAACACAATGTATATTCTGGAACAGCGGGTAAACAATGCCCTTGTCAGAAAAGAATAAAATACCCAGCTCAGAGCAGCGCCTGACATATAAATATAACCCCGGATACTCCCTGAAATAACAAAAGAGACCCCCGCTACCAATATTACTCCGCCAATAGAAATAAAACACCCGAGCCATTGCTGTATTCCGGGGCGGCTCTGCGCTTGCGGCATCCTGTTTTTTTTGGCTTTGATTTTTTCAAAAACAACATCGGCTATCATGGTAAGAACGGGGATAGAACCTATTGCGATAGATGCTTCGGAAGCGCTTACAAGATATATGCCGTTGTTTTCGAAAAAAAAGTAAAGTGTAACTCCCACAAAGCCTGCGGCAATCAGCAGAGGAATGTCTTTTAAACGCAATTTTTCCGAAGGCGCGAGTTTTTGCTTGAGTATGTAAAGAAAAATAATGGCTATTCCAAAGCGAAGCATACCAAGCGACATGGGCTGAAAAACAGCTACGGTTACTTTTATCGAAATAAAAGAGAAACCCCAGAATAAAACAACGCTGATTATTGCGGCAAGAGCCTTAATTTTTTCAGATAGCGGTTTTTTAATCACTGGTTTTCCTGTTAAACAAGGTGTCAATATTACGCCCTGCAGAACGGAACAGCTCTGCAATTGTATTCAGGATTAATCTTCTTGTAGATGCATCAATGTCGCCGAGAGATTTCATTATCCGTCCCACAGATATTAACCACGAGCTTTCAAGTTCGTTAATTGATTTTACTTCTGATTTGCTCAAAATTGCATAAATAGCTTCAATGAACTTTTCACGCTGGTCATTATCAAGGCTGCCAAGCCATTCCTTTAATGTTTTGTCCACAAAGCGGCTGCCTACAGAAACATCATCAACATGAATCATATCGTTATGGGTTACATCCCAGGAAAAGAGCGAGTGCTGCATAAGGCCGGTCTCAGAGCTTCGAATTACTGTATAATCACAGCCTTGTTCCAGAACCATGCCGACAATGGATGTTTGCGGGATATATGAATGTATTTTGTCTCTAATGGAAGAATAACCTTCGCTGTCGAAAACTTTTCTGTGAAACCCGGGCGCGTCGTAACTGTAAATATCTGTTATACGCATTTGAATGTTTTTGCTGCAGCGCGATGCGGAAAAAACAGCGAGATTTCCGCCTTTTGAGTGACCGCTGATGCGTAACGTTCCTTTTACCATGGTTGCCATATTTTCCAGATATTTTACCGCTTCAATCTGAGAGGGAATTATTTCGCTGAAAGCCATGTTAAAGTCTTCTTTCCATCCTACAAACGACAAATCCGTTCCGCGGAAAATTACTGAGAAGGAATCGTCTCCTGTATTTACGCATACCGCGGAAAACTGAATCTGCCGTTCAGCATTTATATGATTAACGTAACCGATAAGATGGCAGTTTTTGAAACGATTTGAAGAGGCAAGAGCGGTGATAAAATCTGGATCTTCCCTGAACATAAATACCGGCTTTTTCGCATGTTTGTTGTTTTCAAGTTTTTTCATCAATGCGTTTAAGGCAAGATAGAGGCTGATCCCTTCTTTTTCACCCGGACCGGGAACGATGCCGTCAAATGGAAGGTAGGATATTTGGGAGAATATAGCATAATCAACGGGGTTTGGCGGAGACTGATTAAAATCCAGATCGCCTCTCCATGTTAAATAATCGAATATACTTGCCATACATAAATATAATAAAAATTGCCCGATTACATCAATGGAGCGAAGATACGCAGTAAATCCTGAATAATCCGCTGGAAAGAATTCTTGGCACAGTCTTTGATTGTCATTTCTTTTGATGAAGGCATTGTTTCCAGAAAATCTTCCTTAATTGCCATTATCGTTTTGCTTGAATAAATTAACACACCGCATTCAAAGTGAAGATACAGGCTGCGGAAATCCAGATTGGTTGTTCCGACAGTGGCGATTTTGTCATCAGAGACAAATGTTTTTCCGTGATTAAAGCCGGATGTATATTCATAAACTTTCACGCCTGCCTGAATAAGCCGCATATAATATGAGCGGGATGTAATTGCGACTATCCATTTATCCCACCGGTGCGGGGTAATAATGCGTACATCCACTCCGCTTTTTGCAGCCAGCATGAGCGCTGACAACAGGTTGTCATCTACAATCAGATAAGGCGTATTGATATAAACATAATTTTTTGCCTGATTTATTATTTGAATGTAAACATGTTCTCCGACATTTTCAACGTCAATCGGATTGTCCGCGTATGGCTGTACATAACCCCACGTTTTTAATTCTTCATCTGTGTGTTCTTCCCTTTCTTCTCCGGAATAAAAAACAGAATAATCATCTTTTTCTTTTGTGCTCAGGTTCCACATTTGCAGGAAAATGAGGGTTAAAGACCACGCTCCGTCTCCTTCAAGCATCACAGCTGAATCTTTCCAGTGCCCGAAACGTTCCACGACATTGATATACTCATCAGCGAGGTTTAGTCCGCCTGTAAATGCGACTTTTCCGTCAATCGAAATAATTTTTCTGTGATCGCGGTTATTCTGCAAAGAAGAAACGATCGGCCTGAACGGATTAAAAACAAAAGTTTTAATTCCTTTCATGTCCAGTTTGTCCCGAAAATCAGGCGGAAGGGTAAAAAAACAGCCGAGATCATCGTATATTATCCGGATATCAAGACCTTCGGCGGCCTTCATTTCCAGTATCTTTAAAATTGAATTAAACATCATCCCTTCTTTTATGATAAAAAATTCCAGGAAGATATATTTTTGGGCTTTTTTCATTTTTTCCATCACTTTGTAAAAAAACGCTTCTCCTGAGGGCAAATATTCCTGTTTTGTATTACCGTAAACCGGAAAGCCGGCATATTTCTGCAGGTAATGCGCTTGGGTTTTAAAGTCCGGATGAGAATCTATCAATTCATCAAAACAGTTTCCCGGAAGATGAAAAGCCTCCCGGCTGTCTCTTATGTTGCGATCAATTGATCTTCTTAATTTTTTCGGATTAGACCAGAAATTAAGCAGGATATATAAAACTCCTCCAAAAATCGGGAACAACAGAATGATGAAAATCCATGTAAGTTTATAACCGGCCTTTTCACGTTTATTAATTACGTAAATGCAGACAATGACGCTTAAAAAAATAAGAAACCAGTATGAATATTTTAAATACATACTTGTGCTGGCCACAATAAAAATGGTAAGGAATATTTGTGCAAGAAGGGTAAAGATAACAAGAGTTCTTCTTGAAAAGACCAGCTTCAGCCATTTATTCTTAGCCATTAATTGTAGATTATATCATAGAAAAAACTAACCATCATGAAAATTTTTCTTAATTTTACCAGAAACAAGCGTTTAAATCAAAAATAACTAAAATTAACTTTTTCTATTATTCGTGTCTATTCGTGGTTAATTATAAAAGAGCAGCAGCAGCCCTTCTAGGCAGGCCATGCTCCCGCTCCCTGACGAAGCATTTTTATTTCATCAGAGTACAAATCCAGAATTGTAGAGAAAATTCGCTCGCGTTCTTCTGCGCTGTCCAAAATTAAATCAACTCCGCTGATTTCTTCAAGTTCCCATCCGCTTTCAAAGAGTTCTTCTTCCGGGATAGGCGGCAGTTCGGAAGATGTTTCTTCCGCTTCATTATGGAATATTTCATCATTATCAATTCCCGTCATATTTCTTTTTGCTGTTATTGAATAAAGCGGATTTCCAAGTGAGTTAATCAGGCCGATAGGGACGGGATGATCAGGGATGCGGACTCCAACTTCGCGGCGGCGGATATCCAGGGCTTTTTCTGTTCCCGAAAGAGTTTTTAGGATAAACACATAAGGCCCCGGAGAGAGGCGCTTGATTAAACGGAAACGGGTATTGTCCAGACTGCACACTTCCGCAAATTGGGAGATGCTTGAACACAAAAGAGTAAAGTGCCGCTCATCCCTTTCGCCTGAAAGATGCCTCAGTTTTTTAATAGCGTCTGATGACTTTATCGAACATACAATGCTCCAGCTTGTATCTGTGGGCAGCGCAATTAAACCCCCTTTCTCCAGCATCCGCACTGCGCGGGCAAGTATTCTGTCATCAATGTTGGACGGGACAATGTATTCAATCATGGAAATCTTAAGGTACCCAAATTAGCTGGTCAGGCGCGGATTGGTTAACATAAATTTCATTGTGACGCCCGGAATGCGGCTCATGAGTATCTTCCGGAAAATATGTTGACAAGAGGAACCATAGAATATCAGCCATTACATTGGCGGAATCGTTGCAGGTATAACGGAAATATATTTCTTTTTCTTCCAGTATTTTTTTGCCTTTTTCATCATTAAAACACAGTTCGGGATCGGTAAGACGGCGAATCTCGCTTCTTAGCCCGCCGTAATCTGTTCGTCCTACTTTAAACATCCGCAGGCGTTTTTTTTCGTCCATCCAGTATATTTCATAAATTCCGGCAACCGAAGGGACTTTTGCGTTTATTTCCCACCGGTCGGCAGTGACAAGAGGAGACCATTTAACATAATAGTAAATATCTCCGTCTTTTTCTTTTTCAGTGATCATATAATCCATGTCTCACTTATATCATAAAATGGCAAGTTATTCTATAAAACGTATGCAGTTTTTTCAAATCTAATTAGTGTCTGTCCACATTATAGACAGACACTAATTATAAAAATATAATAACTGTATAAAAAACTATACACTTTTGCCTTTTAATATTATATGGGCTTTCTATTTGAATGATGTAATTCCTTATTTAGTATAGAGTTACGATTATTATTAAGAAATAATGAAACTTGGCACGGATATTGCTATGTAAGACGTAGAGTCAGTTCGGGAGGTCAAATGCATAAAAAATCATCAAAATCCAATGACAGCTTGCTTGAAACTTATTTCAGGCAAATAAAAGTATTCCCCCTCTTGTCATTTGAAGAAGAATTGGAATTATCAAAACAAATTCAGGAAGGAAACAACGAAGCCCTTCACAAACTTGTAAATTCCAATTTACGGCTGGTTGCGAAAATAGCCGGATTGTACAATTTGCCGGATATTCCGGTTTTGGACATTATTCAGGAAGGGAATATGGGTTTGATGCATGCCGCAACTAAATTTGATTTCCGTAAAAACGTAAGATTTTGTACGTATGCAAGCTGGTGGATAAGGCAGTTTATCAGCCGCTATATTTCCAAAAAGCGCAGAATTGTACGGCTGCCTCAGCGGAAAGAAGAAGCCCTCCGCAAAATCCAGTATGCGTATCATTCTTTGGCCCAGTCTTTAATGCATCAGCCGCAAAGTTCCGACATTGCCAAAGAACTTGGAGTTTCGGTTCAAGATGTCGATTTTATCATAAATATGTCCGCCGATTCGCTTCCGTTTGAACAAAATATCGGTGATGAGGAATCTGTCAGCGCGATGGATATTCATGAAGATTATACCTACTGCCCCGAGCGGAATCTGATGAAGAAAAATTCCAAAGACGGCACTATGAGAATTTTAAACAAGCTGAAAGATAAAGAAAAAAGGATACTTAATTACCGCTATCAGTTAAACGGCTGCGAACACCACACGCTAAGGGAGATAGGCGACAAACTTGATATTTCACCTGAAACTGTACGTCAGATTGAAATGAGAGCCCTTAAGAAAATCCGCAGTCATGCAAATGAGCTGCGTGATTGTGTATACGTTGAAGCAATGTAGGATAGAATACAAAAAGTTCCTGTCCCCTGACAAAAGTAAAATTTAAAGACGCAAATATTACCAATTGAGTTGTTCGGAAACAATGTATCTTCGATTTGCAGTTTCCAAATAATTCTATTGTAATACTTATAGAACAGGCTTATAATGGTTGCTGGAGGATAAAATGAGTATTATTGAATATGTAGAGGCTCGTGAGATTATTGATTCACGGGGAAATCCAACTGTTGAAGTTGACGTTATGCTTGAAGACGGATCTCTTGGCCGCGCTGCGGTTCCTTCCGGCGCATCTACAGGCATTTATGAAGCAGTAGAATTGCGGGATGGCGATAAAGGCCGTTATCTTGGCAGAGGCGTATTAAAAGCAGTTGATAATGTAAACAATGTTATTGCTCCTGAGTTAATGGGACTTGATGCTCTTGAACAGGTTGATATTGATAAGACCATGATTGAACTTGACGGAACAGAAAACAAGGGCAAACTGGGCGCAAACGCGATTCTGGGCGTGTCAATGGCGACAGCGCGCGCTGCGGCGGAATTCCTCGGGGTACCTCTTTATAAATATCTGGGTACGTTTCATGCCAACTTGCTGCCTGTTCCGATGGCAAATATCATCAATGGCGGAAAACACTCGGACAACCTGATCGACTTTCAGGAATTTATGGTAATGCCGGTCGGAGCCGATTCAATGCGCGAAGCCGTCCGCTGGACAGCCGAAATATTTCACTGTCTGAAAAAACTGCTCCACGATGCGGGAAAAAGCACCGCGGTCGGTGATGAAGGCGGTTTTGCGCCGGATATCGGCAATGACGAAGCGCTTGACTATATCATGAAGGCTATTGAAAAAGCCGGTTACAAAGCCGGTGAGCAAATAGCGATCGCGCTTGATTGCGCCAGTTCCGAGCTTTTTGATGAAGGCGGCAAAAAAGGTTATAAATTCTGGAAATCAAATCCTGACAAACTGTTCAGCGCGGATGAAATGATCGAGCTTTATACAAAATGGGTAAACAAATATCCGATCATTTCAATTGAAGATCCGCTGGATCAGGATGACTGGGATGGTTATGTAAAAATGACCAAGGCTCTCGGTTCAAAAATTCAAATCGTCGGCGATGACTTCTTTGTTACAAATACCAAACGGCTTGAAAAAGGAATCGCTATGGGCGCCTGTAACTCAATTTTGGTCAAAGTAAATCAAATTGGTTCTTTGACCGAAACTTATGAGGCTGTGGAAATGGCAAAAAAAGCCGGCTATACCGCAATTATTTCGCACCGTTCCGGCGAGACTGAAGACAGTTTTATTGCCGACCTTGTTGTTGCTCTGGAAACCGGGCAGATAAAAACCGGTTCAATGAGCCGCACAGACCGTGTCTGCAAATACAACCAGCTTATGAGGATCGAAGACGAACTTGAAGGCATCTCTGAGTATGCCGGAAAGAAGGCCTTTTACAGCATAGGCTGATTATTAAACAAAAGTATTCACACAGGGCTGTCCGGTTATTGGGCAGCCCTGTTTCTTTCCTGTTGTCCGCTAGTATACATCACGTTTTTTTGATATTCTTGTTATATGAAAAATGATACTGTAAAAAACCGCTTTGTTCGTTTGCTGGATAACCCAAAAACAATGCAAAATATCTATGACATTATGATGGGCGATTCTCTGGATACGCCCGCAGGTCAATGGCTTGATGAAAACGGAAATACAGTTTCAATATCGTTTGGTGAATTGAATGAAAAAGTAAGAAGCATGGCAGGATTTCTGACAGAAAGGCTTGGAGAAAACCAGCGCGGCTGCTTTGTCGGCTTTGCAATGGAAAACAGCCATTTATGGCAGACTTGTTTTTGGGCGTTATTGATGGCGGGATTCAAACCGGTGCTCATTGACGTAAATCAAAGAGAAGAAATGGTTGACTACATTATCGAATGTGCCGGGTTAAAGTCAATTGTCGGCAAATCTGGTCTTGCGTTAAAAAACAATGTTCAGCAAATTTCACTTGACGAATTAAAATCGCAAAAAGAAAAACATGAATATTCTCCCAAATGGGCTGACCAGCTTGCTTTATGCACTTCTGGGACAACAGCAACCGCAAAAGTGCTTGTTTTTGACGGCAGCGCCATTTCAAGCCAGCTTGAAGGATTTTATAAAGTTTATCTCAAAGACAAACGCATTGCCTCAGCGCCTACTCCGGTAAAACCGTTGGCTTTTCTGCCAATGCACCATGTTCTGGGGTTTATTACTTTGTGTATTGCTTATCCGTTTCTTAGTAAAACCATCGTTTATCTGAAAGACAGGTCTCCAGCTTCAATACAGGCAGCCTGCCAGAAAATTGGCGTAACGCACATGGTCTCGGTGCCTCTGCTTATTAATAACCTGAAAAACGGCGTGTGGCGCAAGGTGCGGCAGGAAACTCCCAAAAAGGAAAAATTGCTAAAAATGCTTTTGAATATCTCCAGTTCAATACAGAATGTTTTTCCAAAAAACGGAGATGTTTTTGCGAGAAGATATATAACAAAATCTGTAATAAAAAAACTGTTCGGTGATACATTTGCCTGGATTTGTGTAGGCGGAACCCATGTCCCTGTTGAGTCGTTAAAATTTATGAACGGACTGGGACACTGCGCGACTATCGGGTACGGAATGACAGAGTGCGGAATTATTGCGTTTGAACCGGGGTCGGTATTTAAACGCCGCATTGACGGTTCTACAGGGCCGCTTATGTACGGGTTTGAAAGTAAAATTATTGATGCTGACGGGAGAGAAGCAGGAACAGGAGAACTTCTTGTTAAGAGTCCTTCAATGCATATAGGAAAAATGAAAAATGGCCAGATGGTTTCTTCTGACGTTGACAGTGAAGGCTGGCTTCATACCGGCGACATCGGCCGTTTTGAAAAAGGCTCTCTTGTTATTGAAGGGCGCCTGAAGGAAGTTATTCTGAATGAAGCCGGAGAGAATATTTATCCTGATGAACTCGAAGATATGTTTGACAATTTACCGATGGTTGACAGGTATTGTATTCTTGGCCTTAATGCCGGCGGCAGTGATGATATCGGCATTGTTCTTGAGGTGCAGGATACCGCACGGTCTGAACAGGGATTCAAGGATATTATTAAATCCATAAATGATGTAAACACTCAATTGCCGGTAATGAAAAAAATCAGAAAGGTTTATGTTGCAAACGAGCCAATGCCGCTTGCCAACGGAATAAAAGTACGCCGTCAAAAATTAAAAGAACTGCTTGAAAACAAAACTTTTTCTTCGTCAGAACTCAATTTAAATGAATATTCCGGCATGGCAATAATTGGAGCGGCAAAAGCTGCTGTTATGCGCAAAGAACCGGGCATTGACGATCAATTCCTTAAAATAAGGGAACAGGTAGTGCAATGTTTTGCGGATGTTTTGCATCTGGATCCAGCGCAAATTCCCGTTGACAAACATTTTATTTACGACCTTGGCGGCGACAGCCTGGACAGTCTTGGACTGCTCGCAATGGCTGAATCCAAATTCGGCATAATGATTGATGAGTCGGAATATTACAAATGCGTGACAGCTGACGATGTAAGCCGTCTTATTTATGAAAAACTCAATGGAACAGCGTTTGAAAAACAAATAGTGACCAAAAAAGATGACGTAAAGCCGATAACCCGTTTTGAAGACACGCCTGAGTACGCTTCGTTGGCTGCCCGTCTGGAATCGGTTGATAAAACAAAAAACCCGTATTTTATAAGTTATGACAGCGTTTTGCGTGATGTTTCAACAGTAGACGGAAAAGATGTTCTTAATTTTGCTTCATATAATTATTTGGGATTAAGCGGTCACAGTGAAGTTTCTGCGGCAGCAATTGATGCGATTAACAAACTTGGGACTTCTGCCAGCGGCAGCCGGCTTTTGGCAGGAGAAAAAACACTGCACCGCCAGCTTGAAGCTGAACTTGCAGAATGGAAAAAAACAGAAGCGGCTTTAGTGCTTGTCGGCGGTCATTCGACAAACGTTACATTTGTCGGAAATTTCTGTAATGAAAAAGATTTGATTTTATACGATATTCTTTCACATAATTCAGTAATTCAGGGTCTGCGTTTGAGCAAAGCGACAAGCAGAGCTTTTCCCCACAACGATTTTACAACCGCAAGAGCAATGCTGGAATCAATGCGCAATAAATTTGAAAAAGTTCTGCTTATAATTGAAGGCGCATACAGCATGGACGGCGATATCGCTCCCGTGCCTGAATTTGTCAAATTAAAAAAAGAATTCGGCCTCTTTCTGATGGTAGATGAAGCGCATTCAAGCTGTGTTATCGGAAAAAACGGCGGAGGTGTTGATGAATACTTCAATCTGAATCCGGATGACATTGACATAAAAATGGGAACGCTTTCAAAAGGTCTTGGAACATGCGGAGGATATCTTGCCGGAAAAAAATCCATGATAGAATATCTTAAATATACGCTGCCCGGTTTTGTTTTTTCTGTGGGTTTAAGTCCCGCGCTTGCCGCGGCAACGCTTGCGGCAATACGGATTGTCAGAAGAGACAATTCTCTTGTGCGCCGGCTTCATGAAAACATTGTATGCTTTACATCGGAAGCAAAAAAAAGAGGCTTTAATTTGTGTCTTGCCGGAGAAAGCGCGATTGTTCCAATTCTTGTAGGAAAGGAATCGGATGCGTTTGATCTTTCAGCGGCGCTTTTTGAAAAAGGTATTTCAGTTCCTCCGGCAGTATATCCTGCAGTACCCGCAAACAAGGCGCGTTTGCGTTTTTGTCTGACAAGCTGCCACAAAAAGGAACAAATAACGGCTGCCCTTGATATATTGGAAGATTTAGCCCAAAAAATGAATATAGTTTTACCAAAATAACAAAATCCCGGTTGTTATGTGAATAGGCTTATGACAGAAAAAAAAGTGGTAATTATTACAGGCGCTTCAAAAGGTATCGGCTTTGCAACTGCCAAGCTTTTTTTAAATAAGGGTTATGTTGTTTATAATCTTTCCAGAAGCGCCTGCGTTATTCCGGGCGTAAAATCGCTTGTTTGTGATGTTGCAGACAAAGAAGCGCTGAAAAAAAATATTGATGATATTTTTGAAACAGAAAAACGCATTGATGTTTTGGTTAACAATGCCGGAGCAGGCATTTCCGGCTCTGTGGAAAAAACCATTTCTGATGACGCAAGGCGTCTTTTTGAACTCAATTTTTTTACAGTGTTTGAAGCAGTAAAATGTACAGCGCCGTATATGCGTTCCTGCGGCGGCGGAAAAATAATAAACATCGGCTCTGTTGCCGGTTCAATGCATGTGCCGTTTCAGGCTTTTTATTCAGCAAGCAAAGCCGCAGTGGAGGCGCTTTCGAATTGCCTGCGGGGTGAACTTTTGCCTTTTAATATCAAAGTGACAACAATTCTGCCCGGAGATACTAAGACCTCATTTACAGATTCAAGAGAGAAGGCTTTTATAAATGACGATCCCGATTACGGCAGTCGTATTTTACGATCTATTGAATTAATGGAAAAGGATGAACGCAGCGGAATGTCTCCGATTAAAACCGCCGAAGTAATTTACAAGGCAGCCTGTTGTAAAAACCCCAAGCCGTTGTATACAATAGGATTTAAGTACAAGTTATTTATGCTGCTAAACAGAATATTGCCGAAAAGATTTGTACAGTATATTCTGAATGAAATGTATTCCAGATAATATTTAATCAAGGAGTATAACAGTGTCAGACAAAAGTATTATTCCAATAGATCAGCTTCTGCCGAACAAACTGCACCTTGTCGCTCTTATGGGACGGCCGATTTTCCCCGGAATTTTTACGCCTATCATGATAGGCAATCCGACTGACGTAAAAGTTGTTGATGATGCTGTTGCCGGTGACGGTCTTGTAGGGCTTGTGATGCTGCTGAATGAAATTGAAAATCCTTCCATCACCGATTTATACAAAGTAGGGACGGCGGCTAAAATTGTTAAAAAAATCAATCTGCCGGACGGCGGCGTGAACATTTTTATTTCTACCCTCAAGCGTTTCAGAGTAAAGAAAACACTTAATGAAACAAATCCAATTGTTGCAGCAGTCGAATATCTTGAGGAAGAAGAAGACGGCACAAGTGAGGTTAAGGCTCTTACGCGGGCATTGATTTCCGAGATGAAACAGATCAGCGAAAACAATCCTCTGTTTTCTGAAGAAATGCGGCTTAATATGATCAATATTGATCATCCCGGAAAAATAGCGGATTTTATAGCGAGCATTCTTAACATTGACAAAGCTGAACAGCAGAAGATACTTGAAATATTGAATGTCCGAAAGCGTATGGAACAGGTTTTGGTGTTTATAAAAAAAGAACAGGAACTTTTGCGCATTCAGAAAAGAATTCAGCGGGAGATAAACGAAAAAATTGAAAAATCGCAGCGTGACTATTTCTTGAAAGAAGAACTAAAGGCAATAAAAACAGAGCTTGGCATGACAACCGATGCAAAGAGTTCTGATTACCAGCGTTTTAAGGAAAAGTTTGAAGCGTTTAAGTTTGAAGGCGAGATTAAGGAAGTTGTCGAGCAGGAACTGGAAAAATTCAGCCTGATGGAACCCAATTCCGCCGAGTTTACCGTTACGCGCAACTATCTTGACGTAATTGCGGCCCTTCCGTGGGGTAATCCCGCGCCGGAAACTTTCAGTTTAAAGGAAGCGCAGGCAATCCTTGAAGCGGATCATTACGGACTGGAGGATGTAAAAACGCGGATTGTTGAATATCTTGCGGTCAGGAAATTGCGCGGGGACACAAAAGGTTCGATTGTCTGCCTTGTCGGGCCGCCCGGTGTCGGAAAAACATCGGTTGGAAAATCAGTAGCTCGCTCTCTTGGAAAAGAGTTTTTCCGTTTTTCTGTCGGCGGCATGAGAGACGAAGCGGAAATCAAAGGCCACAGACGGACTTACATCGGAGCGCTGCCGGGGAAAATTATTCAGGGGCTGAAAATCGTTAAAACAAAAGCCCCGGTATTTATGATAGACGAAATCGACAAGATGGGAACAAGTCATCAGGGCGATCCTGCAAGCGCTCTTCTGGAAGTGCTTGATCCTGAACAAAACTATGCTTTCCGGGATCATTACCTTGATCTGCCGTTTGACATTTCCAATGTATTTTTTATTGTTACGGCAAATACTCTTGATACAATTCCTGTGCCGCTTATGGATCGTATGGAGATCATCCAGCTTCCAGGTTACATTGACACAGAAAAGCTGGAAATTGCCAAACAGTACCTTCTGCCCAAAAGCCTTGAAAAAAACGGTCTTAAAAAAAATCAGGTTAAATATACCAAGGACAGTCTTTTACACATCGCAAACGCCTATGCCCGCGAAGCCGGCGTGCGTAATTTTGAAAAAAACCTTGACAAAATACATCGCAAACTTGCAAAGCAGATTGTTGGTATGTTAGATACTGAAGAAGAACCCGCAAAGGCGCCGGCAAAAGGGAAAAAAGCCAAACCGGTAAATTTTTCCATTGATAAAAAACAAATTGAGAAACATCTTGGTAAACCTATTTTCCCCGAAGGGGATGTAAAGAAGGCGGACAGACCCGGAATGTCAGTTGGACTTGCGTGGACCAGTATGGGCGGCGATACCCTAGTTATAGAAGCAACGTCAATTCCAGGCAAGGGGGATTTGACACTCACCGGCAAGATGGGCGACACAATGAAGGAAAGCGCAACAATCGCCATGACTGTCGCGCACAAAATGGCGGTTGGATGTTACGGCGTTGAGCAGGGGTGGTTTGAAAATAACCACATTCATCTGCACATACCAGAAGGCGCAACACCCAAGGACGGCCCATCCGCAGGTATTACAATGGCAACGGCCCTGCTTTCCCTTATGCGCGAAAAAACCGTTACGCCAAAATTTGTGATGACAGGAGAACTTTCTCTGACAGGTCTTGTGCTTCCGGTTGGCGGTCTTAAGGAAAAGACCGTTGCCGCCCGCCGCAACAAGGCAAAGCACATTGTTTATCCAAAACAGAATGAGCGCGATTTGGATGAAATCCCCGTCCATGTCAAAAAAGGGATTGAGTTCCATCCGGTAGAACGTTTTGAAGAAGTTTTGGCTCTTGTATTACCTGATTAGGGGTTATTTTCATCCGATGCGCCGCGGAAATCCGCACGGGTTGAAGAAAGCATATCATTAAGCCTTATTTTGTAACCCATGGGAACCAGAGCTTCGTCAAATTGTATGCCAAGAGCAACCATTTCTTTTTTTCCTTCGACTTCTTCCGCGCGGATAAACTTTCCCTTAATTGTAAAAATTTCTCTGGGGTCGTTAAAATCGACACGTAATGACGCATCTTTATCAATCAGGAATTTTGCCACGCCCATCATTATTATCTTGGAACCTGAAAAAGAAAGATCCCTTAAAATACAGCGGCGCGGGACTCTTTCAATAAAAACCGCGCTTTCAGACGACAGAATGTTTAACTTGCGCATACTGTCAGCAGTTATAGGTATCCTCATATCTTTGCGTTTGGCGGAATTTACATTGGCATCCAGAATACGTCCCATGATTTCAATAAAGTCATCGGGCGGCCGGTTAGAGAACTGGATTGTAAACATGTTTACATCCGCAGAAGTGCCGTAAGGTGCGCTTGCAAGGACACGGCCGGCTATAAAAAATGTAACCGCGTTTGTTTCTCCCGCAGGCCTGAAGCAAAAGCGAAGGCTTACGAGATTATTGGCGGCTTGAAGTTTGCCCAGCAGTCCTGTTTTAACATTCGCTACAACTTTTGCGCTTTCAAAAGAGGCGGCATAGACTACACACGGCCAAAAATCGTTTCCGCATTTGAGATGAATTTGCTGTGTTAAAAGCCCTGTAACCTGTATTATTTCTTTGGTAAAGGTTACAGAAATATCTTTAAAGCGCTCATAGTAAGCCGAAATTTTCTGGCTGGTAACTAATCCCATTCAATATAATATAAACTAAAAGGGCTCATAACGTCAATGTAAAGAACCTGTAAAAACTGCTTATTGATGATAAGGCGGATTTTTAGTAAACTGGATAAATGCAAATTATTACTCTTGGCAGTGAGCTTTTAAGGCAAAAAGCGGATAAAATTGATAAATTTGATGAAGAAACGTTGAATATAAAAAAACAAATGCTGGAAATTTTAGTAAAAGATAAAGGGGTAGGGCTTGCCGGACCGCAAATCGGGATTATGAAGCGCATTTTTGTGGTACATATCCAGAATGATACAGAGCGGGTTTTTATAAATCCGTCAATTCTGGAAACTTCCCATGAAACATGCAAGTATGAAGAAGGCTGTCTTTCCGTTCCGGGTGTTTACGCAAATGTAATCCGCTCCGAATCGGTAAAAATTCATGCATGGAATGAAAAAGGCCGTCCCTTTACCCTTGAAGCATCAGGGCTTTTGGCGCGGGTCATTCAGCACGAATACGATCATCTTGAAGGTGTTCTTTTTCTGGATTATCTGCCTGAAAATAAAAAGAAAAAACTCATCGAGAAATTTGAGAAAATAAGCGGCAAGGGAGAAAATGCCTTTAAATGAGGATTTTATTTGCCGGAAGCCCTGCCATTGCTGTTCCTTCTCTGGAAATGCTTTGCAGCCGTCTTTGTCAAAAAGAAGGCGTTGAACTTTCCGGCGTACTTACCAATCCTGATAGTCCAAAAGGCAGGCATGGCGCTCCGCTGCCGACAGAAGTTGGGCAGGCAGCCGAAAGGATTTTGCTGCAATTTAAAGAGCAGGGCAGGCCGCTGTTCCCTGTTTTAAAGCCGCTGAAAATTGATGCTTTTTTCCGGGAACAGATCGGCGCATTAAAGATCGATCTGCTTGTTTCGTTTGCGTTCGGACGGTTTTTCGGCCCGAAATTTATGGCGTTGTTTCCGTACAGCGGGATAAATATCCATCCAAGCCTGCTTCCAAAATACAGGGGTCCCACGCCGGTACAATCTGCGATTTTAAACAGGGACTCTGTAACCGGTATAACAATACAGTATCTGGCGCAGGAAATGGACGGGGGAGATATTCTGGCGGCGGAACATTTGCAGCTAACGGGTAAGGAAACTACAGGTATGCTCAGTGAAACAATTGCCGGGAAGGCGGCGTTGATGCTGCCTGCGGTATTGAATAAAATTAAAACAGGCGGCCAGGGGAAGGCGCAGGATCACAGCAAGGCAAGCTATTGTTCCCTGATTTCAAGAGATGACGGACTCATTGACTGGAAAGAAAGCGCGGTAAAAATTGAAGCTAAAATCCGCGCTTTTGACCCGTGGCCGCTTTGCAGGACTATTCATAACGGGCGTGAATTATTTATATTGAAAGCAGATGTTTTTAAGGATGAACAGAGGGCGGAAAGCCGGCAGGGATTGGTTCTGGGAATAGACAAAAAAGATGGTATACTGGTACAAACAGGAGAGGGAATTCTGGCTGTAACAGAGCTGCAGTACAGCGCGAAAAAAGCGCTTTTCTGGCGGGATTTTCTCAATGGAACTCGGGATTTTCCCGGTTCAATATTAGGGTAGTAGAGAGGCATTATGGGTTTAAGACTTGATTTAAGTTCAATAGAAGATTATGTAGCCAATCACTTAAGGTTATTTATCATAGCGGTAGCTGGCCTGTTGGTTTTTGTAGGGATTATTGCGGTTTCTGTTTTTTTTATTGCTGTGCGCGGTGAAGAGCAGACCATGGTTCCAAATGTAGTCGGCAAGGAATTAACCGAAGCTTTGCTTGAATTGCAGGTAAAGGAACTTTATCCCCGCATTAACCTTCGTTATTCGCAAACTTCTTTGGACAAGGGGTTGATTCTGGAACAGGATCCAAGACCGGGAACCATTGTAAAAGCAGGCCGGCGTGTCCGCCTTGTTGTCAGTCAGGGTGTTATTGTAAACAAGGTTGATAATTTTATCGGACGCAGGATTGATGACGTAAGGATGGATTTGCAGACGGTTTACACATCTGCGGGCGGCTCTCCTCTGCTGTCAATCAGAGAACCGCTGATGTATGAATTTTCTCCGGAAAATCCGGGAACTATTCTTGCTCAAAAGCCGGAGCCGGGAACAGATATTTCCGGGCCTTTAACACTGGAATTTGTTGTAAGCAGAGGACGGGAAAATACCACGGTTGCAGTCCCTCAATTAACAGGAATGAATATTTCAGAAACGCTGGAATTGATTTCTTCCACCGGAATTAATTTCCATTTTACAGCAAGGGAAAGAATTGGGAATGAAAGAGGAGAAACCGTAGTTTCTCAAAGTCCTCCGGCAGATACAGAGGCTTCCATCAATACGATTGTTCAATTGACAGTAACGAATCCGGAAAGACTTGAACGTAATGAAATCTTCGGGATTTTTAGATACTCTATACCGGAAAATCCCTATCCTCTGGAAGTCCGCCTTGAAGCTTTGCTTCCCTCAACTGAGCGGCAGAGGTTATTTTCAGTCAGTTACATGGGCGGAGAATTTACTGTTCCCTACAGACTGCCGGTTGGAACCGTACTTATTCTGACAATGCTGAACCGCGAACTTCACCGCCAGACGGTAGGTAATTAAAGGCTTATTTAACCACAACTATAATAAAAAAAGCGCGTAGTTTAAAAACCACGCGCTCTTTCTTTGCAAAGTCTGTTTGTTATGCGTTTAATTCTTTTTCAATGATGTCAAGCTCGACATACAGCTCTTTTGGAAGCCTGTCGCCGTATTTTGAATAATGATTTTCACGCACATCGGCGATTTCGTTTCTCCAGCCTTCCTTGTCTACTGAGCAAAGTTCAGCCATTACTTCAGCGCTTACGCCTGCGGGCGGTTCAATAGAACCTGCTTTTGGCAGATTGCCGATAGCGGTTTCAACGAAGTTGTCTTTTCCTTCACAGCGGTCGAATACCCACGCAAGTACGCGGGAGTTTTCGCCGTAACCGGGCCACATGAAGTGCCCTTCTTTGTCTTTGCGGAACCAGTTAACAAAGAAAATCTTCGGCAGTTTATCGCCATGGCCTTCATTTTCGGCTTTTTTGCCAAGCTTAAGCCAGTGTTTAAAATAGTCGCCCATGTGATAGCCGCAGAAAGGCAGCATGGCAAACGGGTCGCGGCGGACGCTTCCTTCCTTGAGGTCAAGCGCGGCGGCGGTGATTTCTGAACCGGTGATTGAACCCATGAATACGCCATGAAGCCAGCCCTTACTCTGGTTTACAAGAGGAATTGTTGCCGCGCGTCTGCCGCCGAACAGGAATGCGCTGATAGGCACACCTTTTGGATCTTCCCATTCCGCCGCTATACAGGGGCACTGTTTTGCGGGAGCGGTAAAGCGTGCGTTGGCATGGGCGATTTCTTCTCCCTTTACCGCTTTGTCAGTCTGGGGAGCGGGTTTTTCTTTTCCGTGCCAGTCGATGATTGTTTTGCCGGGTGCGCCGTGGCCAATCTGCTCCCACCAGACATCGCCGTCTTCCGTAAGACCGCAGTTTGTAAATATTGAGTTTTCCTTAATTGACTGCATTGCATTGTAATTGGAGTGATCGCTTGTTCCGGGAGCAACGCCGAAGAAACCGGCTTCAGGATTAATCGCATAAAGGCGGCCGTCTGCGCCGAATTTCATCCATGCAATATCATCGCCGATTGTTTCAACTTTCCAGTTGGGCAGGGTTGGGACAAGCATGGCAAGATTTGTTTTGCCGCAGGCCGATGGCAGGGCTCCGGCGATATACTTCACCTCGCCCTTGGGGTTGGTTATTTTTAAAATAAGCATGTGTTCTGCCAGCCAGCCTTCGTCTCTTGCCAATACAGACGCGATACGCAGGGCAAGGCACTTTTTGCCAAGCAAGGCATTTCCGCCGTAACCTGAGCCGTAAGACCAGATTTCGTATGTATCGGGGAAGTGGCTGATGAATTTTTTTTCAACATCCGGTTCGCACGGCCATTTGCCGTTGTCGCTTTCTCCGGGGCCAAGTGGTTTTGCAATTGAATGGAGACAAGGGACAAAGAAACCGTCAGAGCCAAGAACATCCAAAACTTTGGAACCTACTCTGGTCATTATATGCATATTTACTACAACATAAGGGGAATCAGAGATTTCAACGCCGATTTTGGCAATATCTGAACCAACAGGTCCCATTGAGAAGGGAATAACGTACATTGTACGGCCCTTCATACAACCCTTGTATTGTTCGCTCATTGTTTTTTTCAGCTCTGCCGGGTCTCTCCAGTAGTTTGACGGACCGGCATCGTCTTTGTTTTTGCTGGCAATAAAGGTTCGGCTTTCCGCACGAGCTACATCCGAAGGATCAGAACGGAACAGATAGCTGTTTGGCCGTTTTTTCAACGGGGTGCCAAGCTTTGCGTCTACCAAAATTTTAATACATTTGTCGTATTCCGCTTTGCTGCCGTCACAGATTTCTACCGAATCGGGAGTCATCAGGGCAACCGCGTCTTCAACCCATTTTTTTAACTTTGCATGTTTTAGTTCGTTAACATTCATAATATCTCCTGTATTGTTTATGGTTGAATAATATAGAAAAAGCGAAAAAAACACAATACATTTGCGTGCTTTAGGCATTTGCAATTATTTCAAAATAACGTATTATTAATCTTATGGATGACAGAAAAAAGAGAATAGATGACCTTTTAAAGAATAATCAGGAAAACCGGAGTTCACTGGACACTTTGCTGGAAAACTTTGGTGAAAATCTTTATTCCCGTTCAAAGAACCTGGAAACGGATCTTCAGGCAAATTTTGAGGATATTAGCCAGTACAATGATCTTCTGCGGGATATAGCCGATTCCAACGCCGCAATTGCCAGAGTGGAAGAAAAGAGCCGCCGTTTTAAGGAACTTGAGGAATCAATCGAAGTAAAAGAACAGGAAGAAAAAGAAAGGGCAAGGGAATTGTCAGGCATTTACCGGAAGCTGGGCAAGGCTATGCTTGAAAACAATGACTACAATGACTCTACCTCCGCTTTCAGAGAACAGGCAAATGCTCTTGCGGCAAAACTTGAATCCCTTGAAGCCCGTATCAATGAACTTGACGGCAAGGAGAAAGGTAATGTTTTTTCGTGGATAGGGAAAAGCGCGCAGGGGCTGGTGCTGAAATCATTTTTATCAAAGGCGCAGGAAAATCAGGAACAGCTTTATCAGAGCGCCGGAGAACAACTTTCAAGTCTTGGTTTTGTTTCGCATGATGATGGAGTAACTGCAATACGTGAGGAAATTGACAACCTTCGTAAAAAATCACGTTCGGCCGCGGATGAAATTTTAAAACTAAAGGATGAAAAACGCATTATTTCCGCCGGATTTGGCATTGACGGTAATCCCCAGAAACAGATTCAAACGATAAAAAATCACATAACGGAAAACAGGGAAGAACTCCGCAAGCTGTACAGAAATTTCGGCTCGCAGGCTTCAGGGATTTTGGATATTGACAAGCCTGAGCGGAAATATTTTATTGATACCATTGTTACTGCTGAAGACGGGGAAACTATCGGCAGGGCTGCCAGATTGAATCAGGCTATTTTTGATAATGAAAAAGCTATCGGAAAACTGAGAGCGTCCATTTCCATTGATGAAGAAAAAAACAAAATAGAAAAATACAAAAAATCAATTCAGGAAAAAAAGGATCGCATAGCCGATCTTGAGCATACTATCAAGGATCTTGGAAAAAGCATCCATGATGCTGAAAACTTTATTACAGAACTGGAAAAACAATTGTAAATGCTTATGGGAGAAAGCTAATCGTGGCAGTTAAAAAAAATGTAAAAAAGACAAAGCCCAAACCGAAGGCGGCGGCTAAACATGCCAAGGCTAAAAAAGCCGTTCCGGCCAAGGCAGTAAAAGCCAAAACCGGAGCGGCAAAATCCTCTGAAACCAAAACAAGGCAGGTTTCGCCTTCCAAAACTCATGTATATGACGAATCAAAAATAAAAACACTGTCTTCGCTCGAACACATACGTTTGAGAACAGGTATGTATATCGGGCGGTTAGGCGATGGTTCCAATCCCAATGACGGTATATATGTTCTCTTAAAGGAAATAATCGACAACGGCGTTGACGAGTTTATCATGGGTAACGGAAAACTTATTGACGTAGCCGTAAAGGATATTGATAAAACGGGAAAAGCTCTGGTAAAGGTGCGTGATTTCGGGCGGGGTATTCCGCTAGGCAAACTTGTTGAATGTGTTTCTGTGATCAACACCGGAGCAAAGTACAACGATGATGTGTTTCAGTTTTCTGTCGGCCTTAACGGAGTCGGCACTAAGGCGGTAAACGCACTTTCAATACATTTCAGGGTGGTTGCCGTCCGTAACGGAGAATTTGCCGAGGCGATTTTTGAAAGAGGCAAATTAAAAATTGATCGCAAAGGTAAATTAAAGGAAAAAGTAAAGGACGGAACTCTTGTTGAATTTACGCCGGATCCGGAAATATTCAAAGATTATATTTTTAATCCTGAATTTATCGAAAAGCGCATGCAAAATTATTCGTATCTTAACGCCGGCCTTATCCTGTCGTTTAACGGCAAACAGTATCAGTCCAAACGGGGGCTTTACGATCTTCTGTACGAAGAAACCGGCGATGGCTGCCTGTATCCGCTCGGATATTATCGCAGCGAACATTCACCTAACGGGCAGCAGCCCGGAGGGATGCTTGAACTTGCCTTTACCCATACAAACAATTACGGCGAAGAATATTTTTCATTTGTAAACGGCCAGTATACTTCGGACGGCGGAACTCACCTGTCCGCCTTTAAAGAAGGTTTTTTAAAGGGCATTCAGACCTATTATAAAAAAGATTACCGCAGCGAGGACGTGCGTGAAGGAACAATTGCCGCAATAGCGATAAAGCTGAAAAATCCGGTTTTTGAAAGTCAGACCAAAAATAAACTCGGTAATTCGGATATTCGCGCATGGGTTGTTCAGGAAACACGAAACGCTGTGGAAGACTGGCTGCATAAAAACCCTGAAGCAGGCAAAAAACTTGAGCAGAAAATAATCGCAAACGAAAGCCTGCGTACGGAACTTAACGCCGTCAAGAAAGAAGCGCGGGAGGCTGCGAAAAAAATCGCTCTTAAAATTCCAAAGCTTAAGGATTGCAAGTTCCATCTTGAAGACGGCGCGGATGGGGAATTATCCACAATATTTATCACAGAAGGCGATTCGGCGGCAGGATCAATTGTATCCAGCCGTGATGTGATGACACAGGCAATATTTGCGCTTCGCGGCAAGGTAGAAAATGTTTACGGCAAAAAACGTACTTCGATATACAAAAACGAAGAACTTTTTAACATGATGATGGCGCTAGGCATAGAAAACGATGTTTCGGGCCTGCGTTATGCGAAAATAGTTATTGCCACCGATGCCGATTTTGACGGCTTTCATATACGCAATCTTTTGTTAACATTTTTTCTATCATTTTTTGAGGAACTTGTTAGTGCTGGGCGAATTTATATTCTTGAAACGCCGCTGTTCCGGGTACGAACCAAAAAAGAAACCCGCTACTGCTATTCGGAAAAGGAGCGCGACGAAGCAGTTGCCGCTCTGGGAAACCAAAGCGAGATAACCCGCTTTAAGGGCCTGGGTGAAATCAGCCCCAAGGAGTTCGGTCAATTTATCGGTGAAAATATCCGGCTTGTACCGGTGTCGGTTAACACCCTCAAGGCAGTTCCCCAGGTACTGAATTTCTACATGGGTAAAAACACTCCCGAGCGCCGGGAATATATCATGAAAAATTTAATTGAGGATGCGGGATAGACCGGGTAATATTATCTGTTCCCCAGACTGAAATCGCCTTTTATTTTATAATGGATTCCGTCACGTTCAACAGACAGTTCTCTTTCCGGAAAATATACCGGCAGCAATTCTCTCACCTTTCTGGCAGCAGCGCTGTAAATTTCCTGGCGAACATTTTTATCAATATTATCGAGAGTGGCAATAGT
>JAIRUY010000080.1 GCA_031254175.1 Treponema sp. | reverse complement strand
ATATTGCCGCCCATCATTTCCGTTATGCTTTTGCTGATAGCAAGTCCAAGACCGGTGCCGCCGAAACGTTTTGCCGTACTGGAATCCGCCTGCACAAACGCATTAAAAAGCCGGCTCATTTGTTCTTTTGTTATTCCGATGCCGGAATCTTTTACAGATACTTCAATTTCTTCTTTTTCACCTGAGGCTTTAATTTTTTTCAGTGTCATGTGTATATCGCCTTCTTCCGGCGTGAACTTTACCGCGTTTGACAACAGATTGATTAAAATCTGGGAAAGCCGCATTTCATCGCCAATGACAGCTTTTGGCAAATCGGGAGCCAAGTCAACAATAAAATTTTGTCTTTTTTCCCGGGTTTTTATGCCGATGATATTTTTGATGTTATCTACCATGTCGTAAAGGTCAAAAGGCTCATGCGCAAGATCAAATTTTCTTGCTTCAATCTTGTTCATGTCTAGAATATCGTTTATTAGTCCCAGCAGTTGATGTGATGCCGCGCCGATTTTGTCCAGACAATCATGGATGCGGCCAAGGTCATTTGATGTTCTTGCAATTGTCGTCATGCCGGTAACGGCGTTAATCGGGGTGCGTATTTCATGACTCATGTTTGCCAGAAACTCGCTTTTTGCATTGGAAGCAATCTCAAGCTCTTTTGTGCGTTTCCCTACCAGTTCTTCCAGCCGTCTGCCTTCAAGAAGATTACGCCAAAGAATTGTAATAACAAGGAACAATACGCAGAAAAGAAGCACAGATGCGCCGATCAACCATGGCCGCTGCGCCTGAACCATTTTATTGCGATAGTCAAACGCATTGTGGTTCCAATGGTTAAATATTTCTTCTATGTTTACATGCCTTTGAGCTTTGGAAATAACTGAGCGCAGAACTTCTTCGTTAAGGTTAAACCCAAAATATGAATCGGAAGGATGGTTAAATATGATATTTATCTTGAAGCCGGGAAGTTCCATATAATTAACTATACTCAGCAGTTGGTTTTTAGAAGCCATAACCAAATCAACTTCACCTTTTGCAAGTCCGATGAGAGCATCAACATTGCTTATATACTCAACTGTGTTTGTGTGACGAGGGTACCATTGGTGGAATATTTCGGCATAGCTCGAATCAATTATTACTCCAACCCTGGAATACAGTACTTCATTAATATTTAAATTGGGATATTCAACCGCTGAAATCAAGGCATAAAAATCATTATGGTAGGGCTTGTCGGCCCAGAGGAAACGCTCAAGCCTGCTCTGGACTTTTTGCAGTTCCGAAAGCATGGAAACCCTGCCGTCTTCCAGCATATTCATGAGTTCTGTCCATTCTACCGGTTCTTCGTGCGCCAGTTCAAAGCGAAGACCCGTGTACATTTCTATTTCGCGTAACACATCAAAGGCAATTCCCTGCCATTTCTTTTCGTGATTGTTATAAAACGATATGGGATAATTATCATATTCGACTGCAATTTTTACCGGATTGTCCGGGTTGCTGTGCGTGATTATATATCTTTTTTCTTCTGGTGTTAGCTGCGAAAACAGACGAAATCTTTGATAGTCCCGGTAGCCCTCATTGTACATTTTTGTCAGGTGGTACATGGCGCCCGCTTCGATTGCTTTATCAACAACCGAGATAAAAGGGGCAAGTTCCGGGTTTTGCGTTGTAAGGGATACAGGGCCGAAAAGAAGCGGGTAAAAATCTTCGGCATGTACATCGCCGTAAATATCAAAAGCAGCTTCGGCGGGACCGTCATCAAAAAAGGCATCTACGGTTCCGTTTTTTAACATTTTATACACACTGTCATAATCACCCAGAAAAATACATTCAAAACTATGGTCTTCCGTAAAATACGGTGAGATCATGTCATATGTTGTGGTTCCGTCAAGAAACGCATAGACCAAAGGACGTCCTTTTTCTAAAAGAGGCAATGGGGCGCTGTCTATAAGCCGCATGATCTTTACGGGGCGCTCGGCTATCGCTTCTGTCATAAAGTAGATTTTCCTTCTTTCGTCTGTCGCGGTCAGTTCGCCGGAAAAATCTATTTTTTTATCTGCAAGGCCGGCAACGAGATCTTCCCACTCTGCAATTTCCGGTTTAAAAGGAATTTCAAAAATATTGGATAACCAGTTGCAGAAAAGGGCAGAATAACCGCCTGTATTATTGTTTTCGTCGATAAAAGTTTCTGTGGAGTAGTTCATGGCATAAACAAAACCGCTGCGCTGCTGCTTAATTTTTTCTATAGCTTCAATTTCTTCCTGGGTTACTCCGGGTATTTGCAAGTATGATGTAAATTCAGGATGTCTGACGATAGTATTATTTTCTTTTTTACAGCCGGTTATTATGAGACAGAAAAAAAGAATAGCCAATATTGTAATATATATATTGAAGTGCTTTTTCATTGCTCTTATTCGAAGAAGTATAAAACAAAATAATTACCTTGCCAATACCGGAAAAAGTAGTACAATTAAGCTGTCCGGAGGAAAAAATGTCAGAAAACGGCACAATAGTTCTGCTTTCAAAAATAATATCAATGCCGGAAGGAAAGGGAATTAATGAAACCTATATTGATATTATTAATAAAGAAGAAATTCCGGTTTTGTGCATTAGAAAAAGTGTCAATAAAGAACGGCTGATGCCCTTTAAGGTATTATATGACAACAATGAGGATTTTTGGCATCAAGGCGGCGGCTGGGAGTATTATCTTCGCGAAGAGGATTTGACGAAACTCAGGGAAAAAGCCGCCGCAAAAACCGGCGCTGTTGATTTTCAAATACAGAAGTCCGCAAAGGCCTGTGAAAAAGCGTTAGATGCGGAAGAAGATCTGGAAGAGCTGGAAGTGGAAATCGGTTACGGAAGCGAATACCAGGCTTTTGCGGATATGTCTACCGAAGAAAAGATTGATCGTTTAGACGAAAATAAAAAGCTGCTGAATGAGCTTCTTATCCAGAAAACAAAGGATGAAGAAACAGTCATCAAAGCGCTTGTAGAAACCACCAAAGATGCTGCGCTGATTAATCATGCCATACTGGAAGAAGCAATGCACTTCGCGAATGATGAAGCAAAAAAAATAACCCAAGACATTGTACATTCCACACATGAAATGGTAAAAACATCCGCGCAGCTTGTTTCAGAAAATCTTTTTAACAATGAATTGTTAAATACCCTTGTGAAAAAATCCAATGGCACAATTGTTCAGCATATGACCAGAGTATATCTTAATGGAATTGGGTTTCTTGCATATTATAATAATCTTGTTTCCGCATCCAGCGCCATTCAAAAGCTTCGAATCTCTTTTGCTTCCAAATACCGCTCATTTTATCATACCCTGCTTCCTCATTTGGATCCGGATCATGTTGTATTGGAGCATGTTTTTTTGGGAGGAATGAGGGCTATCCAGCATGATGATTTTTTTAAATGGGCGGTTGGTTTTTTAATTCATGATATTGGAAAGGCATCAGCTATTGAATATCACGAAGGAGAAGCCGCTTATGATCGTAATACTGTAATTGAACATGTAAAAATGGGCTTTAAATCAATAATGACCAAGACAAATTACCCCAGGGAAGCAAGTCTGATTACAGGTTATCATCACGAATATTACGGAGATCCAGCCGGGTATGGTTATTTTCGCGCGTATCTGCAGCAGTATAAAAAACAAAATCCTGACGTTAGACAGGATTATTGCATAACATATGAGCTTGAACCCATGCTGGATTATAAAGCTCATGCCTATTTCCCTGCGAAGGTTCTGGAAATAGTAGATGTATACGACAGTGTTACCGATCCTAATCGCCTCTACCGCAAGCCAATGTCTCCGGAAGAAGCTTTGGCAATGATGCGCGAGGAATTTATTGAAAAGCATCTGAAGATAGATCCTATAATTTTTGATATCTATGCCGATTATATAGCTGAAAAACAAAGGAGAGACGGTTAATTATTCTTGCAACTGCCTCAACTTACAAAAGTTTTCTTTAACAACTGCAGATCAAGCTCAGGATATACGGGGAATCTGTCCATCAGGCTTTTTACCCGTTCATGAATTTTTGCCTTTGTATTTGTGTCGATGTTGTATTTTGCCTTGCTGTTCTTTGCCGGATCTTTTTTGTCCGGCGCCTGTGTTGTGTGTTTCAGCACATCCGCCATTAACGCACTGATTTCCGTCATTTCAGTTTCTCCCATGCCGAGGGTAGTTACGGCGGCAGTGCCAATCCTTAATCCGGATGTGTACCACGGGCCGTTCGGATCGCGCGGAAGGCTGTTCCGGTTTGCTGTTACGTTACATTCATGCAGGGCGCTTTCCGCCTGTCTGCCCGTTAAGCCGGTTTTGTTTACATTGATCAATAACAGATGGTTGTCCGTCCCGCCTGTCAGTACATCAAGGCCGTTTTTAATGCAGGAAGCGGCCAGAGTTTTGCAGTTATCGACAATCTGCTGTGAATATTGCCTGAATTCGGGGCTTGAAGCTTCGCGGAAAGCAATTGCTTTGGCTGCTATTACATGGGGAAGCGGACCGCCCATTGTCAGAGGGCATCCTTTGTCAAGAGCGCCGGCAAATTCGCCGGTAGAAAGGACAAGTCCGGCCCGCGGCCCGCGCAGTGTCTTGTGAGTAGTGCTGGTTAAAATATGCGCCCATGGAACAGGATCGAACTCACCTGTGAAAACTTTGCCTGCGACAAGCCCTGCAAAATGCGCCATGTCTACCATAAATACCGCATTAACCCTGTCGGCAATCTCCCTCATGCGTTTAAAGTTAATTTTTCGCGGATATGCGGAATAACCTGCCAGAAGAATTAGCGGACGAACTTCCATTGCCTGTTTTTCAATCTGGTCATAATCAAGCAGGCCGTTTTCTTCACTAACCGAATAACTGAAAACATCAAACATCCGGCTGGAAATATTGTGCCGGTAGCCGTGCGTCAGATGCCCGCCCGAATAATAGTCCATGGCCAAAAGGCGCTGGTTACCGAGAGAAGCCTTTAATTCCTTCCATTGTACATCATTTAAATTATAGAGATTGGTTATGCCCCATTTTTCCAGCGCCGGATCTTCAATCCTTTTGCACAAAACAGCCCAATATGCCAATAAATTTGCGTCCGCTCCGCAATGCGGCTGAACATTGGCATACTGCGCGCCGAAAAGCCTGCACGCTTCTTCCGCTGCCAGCGTCTCAATGGCGTCTACATTCTCGCAGCCTCCGTAAAAACGGTGATTCGCTATTCCTTCAGCGTATTTGTCGGTTAAAAGATTTCCCATAGCGAGCTGTACTGCCATAGAACAGTAATTTTCACTCGCAATAAGTTTTAGTTTTGTTCTTTGGTTTTCCAGTTCCTTCACTATTGAAGATGCGATTTCCGGGATAATTTTGGAAATTTCTGATAAACCGCAAAGATATGCAAGCAGGTTTGTGTCAATTTTATCTGATGATGTGCCGGCAAGATAAGCCGCAACCGGGTTTGTGTTCATTGCTAAAAGATAGCCGAAAGAAGCGGGATATTCAAGACTTGTGAGACAACTGCTAACACAAGCGTTAGCTTGCGGGTTGTTTCACAAGTCCATTGACTTTTTAAATTTTTTTGCTGTATACT
>JAIRUY010000213.1 GCA_031254175.1 Treponema sp. | reverse complement strand
CCCCTGTTTTTTCCCGTATTTGTGCTATAATTAAGCTATGTTTCTCAACAACATTGCGGCGGAGTCCGGAAAGGCGCTTCCTCTTGGGGCATCGCTTACAAATGAGGGCGTTAATTTCGCGGTTTTTTCCCGAAACGCCGCCGCAGTTACTCTTATCCTTTTTGAATCTGCGGACAGTAACAGCGAATGGAAAGAGATTCCGCTGGATAAAAAAGGAAACAAAACCGGCAATATATGGCATTGTTTTATTAAAGGGCTAAAGGCGGGAGCCTGTTATCTTTACCGTGTGGACGGGCCGTATTCTCCTGAAAAAGGGCTGCGTTTTAACAAATATAAAACCCTGATAGACCCTTACGCCAAGGCTCTGACTGACATAACCAACTGGGATTACAGTAAATGCACAGGCTTCGATCCGGATCAGCCGGGCAGGGATCTGGCTTATTCCTACAAAGACAATATAACCAATCAGCCGCGGTGCATTGTTGTTGACGACAGTTTTGACTGGGAAGGCGATATGCCGATAAATTATCCGCTGCGATTCAGTGTTATTTACGAGACTCATGTAAAAGGCCTTACCGCTCATTCAAGTTCAGAAGTTAAACATCCGGGAACCTACCGCGGAGTAATCGAAAAAATACCCTTCTTTAAAGACCTTGGGATCACAAGTATTGAATTTCTGCCTGTTCAGGAATTTAACGAAAATGAATTGCCGCGCAGCAATCCGCGTACAGGGGAAAAATTAACAAATTACTGGGGATATTCGACAGCGGCTTTTTTTGCGCCAAAGGGTTCTTATTCATCGGACAAAACTCCCGGCGGACAGGTGCGTGAATTCAAGGAAATGGTAAAAGAATTGCACAAGGCAGGGATTGAAGTAATACTGGACATTGTCTTTAACCACACCGCGGAAGGCAATGAGATGGGACCGACTTTTTGTTTCAGGGGTTTTGATAATTCCATTTACTACATTCTGAACGAAAATCCCCGGTATTATCAAAACTATTCGGGCTGCGGCAATACAATGAACTGCAATCATCCTGTAGTTCGCACACTCATTATGGACTGCCTTCGCTATTGGGTAATGGAAATGCACGTTGACGGATTCCGCTTTGATCTTTGTTCCATTCTCGGACGCGATCGGCACGGAAGAATAATGGAAAATCCGCCGACACTGGAACGGATTGCGGAAGACCCGGTATTAAGTTCGACAAAAATTATCGCTGAAGCCTGGGATGCCGGCGGCGCTTATCAGGTTGGCTGGTTTCCGGGCGGACGCTGGGCGGAGTGGAACGACAAATACCGCGACAATGTCCGGAAATACTGGAGAGGCGATCCAAAAGAAACTCGCTACTTCGCCACTCGTCTTGCCGGCTCCTCCGATCTTTATCTTCGTGACGGGCGCAAGCCTTTTCATTCAATCAACTTTATTACCAGCCATGACGGTTTTACAATGAAAGACCTTGTCTCATACAACGGCAAGCACAACGAGGCCAACGGTGAAAACAACAATGACGGCAGCGACAACAACATCAGTTATAACTACGGAACAGAAGGCCCGACTAATGACCCGATAATAAACACAATCAGGGAACAGCAGATAAAAAACCTGCTCGCCAGTTTGATGGTTTCTCTTGGTACTCCCATGATTCTCGGCGGAGACGAATTTGGGCGCACTCAGAACGGCAACAACAACGCATACTGTCAGGATAATGAAATTTCATGGTATGACTGGTCTTTGCTTGAAAAGAATAAAAACATATACCGTTTTGCCAAAGAGATGATCGCTTTCCGTCTGCGGCATCCCGGCTTTATGCGCCCTGAGTTTTTTACAGGCAGGGGAGGCAATTACAAAGGTATTCCTGACATAAGCTGGTATGACGAAAAAGGACAGACCCCTGATTGGGACAGAATCGGTTATTTCCTTGCGTTGCAGCTGGACGGCAGCAGGGCGGAAACACTGTCTGATCGTGATGACAATGATTTTTACATTATGGTTAATGCCGGCCTTGATATACAGGCTTTTTCACTTGCTCATCCGCATGGGAAAAAAGAATGGTTTCGTTTTGTAGATACGGGATTGGCATCGCCTAATGATATTCTTCCTCCGGGAAGCGAAAAAATTATTCCTTCCCAGAATACCTATCCTGTCAAAGCCCGCAGCATGGTGATTTTGATTTCAAAGGACAATTAAATTAAAGGTGTATAATGACAGACAACAGCAGATTCATTTTCGGTGTAGACCTTGACGGCGTAGTTGGCGACTTTTACGGGGCAGTGCGGAAAATCGCGGCAGAATGGCTGAATAAGCCGGTAGAATCACTCACAACGGAAGTTTCTTTCGGACTGAAAGAATGGGGTCTTGATGAGTTTGGCGGCTATGACAGACTGCACCGGTTTGCGGTTACACAGCGAAACATTTTTAGAGATATGCAACCAATTGAAAACGCGCCGGCAATTCTGCGCAAACTTTCCAGTCAGGGCGTTCGCATCCGTATTATTACACACCGGCTTTTTTTAAAATTTTCTCACAAAACAACAATTACCCAAACCGTTGACTGGTTGGATAATTTTGACATTCCCTACTGGGACATTTGTTTTATGAATGACAAGGGCGCTGTCGGCGCAAATGTTTACATTGATGATGCTCCCGAAAATATTATAAATCTGCGTAAACAGGGATGTAAAACAATTGTATTCAGCAATTCTACCAACCGCGATATGCCCGGCCCCCGCGCGAACAACTGGCTTGAAGTTGAACGTCTTGTGATGGAAGCCCGCGAAGAATGGCAGACAGGTACTGTTGGTTTATTTGTTCATGGCGAATGACAAAGACATCATACTGACAACCATTAATGCCAAGTGGATTCATCCGGCTCTTTCCCTTAGGCTTCTCAAAGCCAATCTTGGCGGTTTGCAGGATTGCTGCGAAATAATTGAATTCGCCCTGCGTCAGCCGTTGGCGGAAAAACTTGAACCCTTCATGAACCGCCGCATACACATTCTCGGCGTTTCGGTTTCAATCTGGAATCACCTCGCTACGATTGAATTACTGAAAGAACTGGAGAAAATTTGGACAAAGCCGGAAGAAAAGCCCGTTGTGATTTTTGGCGGGCCGGAAGT
>JAIRUY010000037.1 GCA_031254175.1 Treponema sp. | reverse complement strand
AAGCGCTGAAATCCAAAAAAGCCGCAGAGATCAACGCAGCTCTGAAAAAACTTAAACAGTTATCTTTGGAAGCAAAGGCACAGGAAATTGTGGATAAGATTTCCGGCTTAATTCTTGTAACTGAATATGAAGAAGCCTTAAAGATCGTTGCGGAGCAGGAAACAAATCATGGATGATGAAAAAAAACTTATCATTTTAGTAGATGATAACCTTGCCAATCTTCAGGCAGGAACAAATGTACTGGAAGAAAAATATGCTGTTGCAACAGCTCCTTCGGCGGCAAAGCTTTTTAACCTGCTGGAGAACAATAATCCCGACCTAATCCTGCTGGACATTGAAATGCCGGAGATGAACGGCTTCGAAACAATTAAGGCTCTTAAGGCAAAACCGGAAACCAGAAACATCCCTGTTATTTTCCTCACAGGAAAAACCGAATCAGACAACGAACTTGGGGGACTTTCTCTTGGCGCCATTGATTATATAACAAAACCGTTTCAGCCGCCTCTGCTCCTAAAGCGTATCGAGGTACATCTGCTCATGGAAGAACAGCGGAAAACTCTGGAAGCCCAGCGGGGAACCCTTGAAAAGCAGGCTGTAGAATTAAAAAATTTCAATAACAATCTGCAAAAAATGGTCGAAGAAAAAACCAAGAACGTTTTGGATTTGCAGGATGTGCTGCTGAAAACAATGGCGGAAATGGTTGAATACCGTGATGATATTACAGGCGGACATATTGAACGCACGCAAAGATGGGTAAAAATTCTGCTGGATCAACTGGAAAAAAGTGAGTTTTACCAGACAGAAAAAAACGATTGGGATGTGGAACTTCTGCTTCAGTCCTGCCAGCTTCATGACGTTGGCAAAATATCCATAGGCGACAACATCTTAAAAAAGCCGGGAAAACTTGATGTTGATGAATTTGAAGAAATGAAAAAACATACTGCCGTTGGGGAAGAGATAATCGGAAGAATAGAAGAGCTGACAAAAGAAAGCGATTTTCTAAAGTACGCAAAAATTTTTGCCGCAAGCCATCACGAAAAATGGGACGGCACAGGCTATCATAAGGGGCTTAAAGGAAACGATATCCCGCTATTTGGACGTATTATGGCAATCGCAGATGTTTATGACGCGCTCATATCTGTCAGGCCGTACAAAGAAGCCTTTTCACATGAGGAAGCAGTAAAAATTATTTTGGAAGAAAGGGGAAAACAATTTGACCCTGTTCTGGTTGATTTATTTCTTGAAGTTTCAAAAGAATTTAACCTTTAATTTCTACCCATTTATCTGTACACTCGCCTTTGCGGATTGCTTCCATAACCTTTCGCGCTTCGGCAAAACCGCTGACAATCTTCTTTTGCGCTGCACACGCCGGGGATTCCGCTTTGTACGAATTTGGCAGTTTGATTGAATCAAACTGTTCTTCCGAAAGGGCGCCGGTGTCCAGTCCTGCCAATTTAATCATTCGGGCAAGTTCTCCGGCAGCAAGGACAAAGTTGTTTTCACCGGATTTATACTTTTGCGCAATGGTTGGCACAAAAGAAACTGTTGTAATAACGGAAGCAGCCAGTCCTTCTGCGCCGGCGTAAATATTCTTGATCAAATTCGCAAAAGTCTTTTCCGGACTTTTGCCTGCTGAAAGATGATCTGTTAAATCAGGATAAAAGTAATTAACAAAACGGAAAACTCCGTCCGAACTGCCGGAAATCAAAGGAAGTTTGCCGCCGTTTTTGGCGCGCTCTTCCAGCTCACCTCCCGTTTCTGCATCACTTAAATTCGCAGCAAGTTTTTCGTTAAAAACTTTTTTAAACTTCAGCAATTTTATTGCGGCGATCAATTTTCCGACAGTGATTGTTCCGGCAGCAAGGCCGAACTCTTTATCCATAGCAGATGCCATCCCGCCTGAAACCTGCGCTATTAAGTGCCGGTCTCCGCTAAAAAGCTCCGCCAAAACTTTTGCGCTTTGATCATGCTCATAAATGGCGCCGACAGGACATACAGACGCACACCGGCCGCAAAAGACACAAGGAGTATCTTCAAGAGACTGTTTGTAAGGGACGGAAATCTCAAAATTATGACTTCGGCCGGATGTATTTATAGCTCCTATTGTCTGAACTTCATGACAAACTTCAACACAGCGGCCGCACTTTACACATTTTTCCATATCACGAACAAAAGTTTCGCCTTCAATTGTCTGCGGCTTGCTCATGGAGACGCGGTCAAAGGGGGATGCGCGGACACAAAGAACATTCGCAAGCGTCTGCAGCTCGCATTTTTTATTGCGTATGCAGGAGAGGCAATCCTGCGGATGGTTTGCCAGGATCAATTCAAGGATTGTTTTGCGTACATCAAGAAGACGGCGGTTGTTTGTTTCGATTTTTACCCCTTCCCAAACATCATTGGCACAGGCGGCTATCAACTTTCCGCGGCCGTCTGCTTCAACTACACAGATGCGGCAAAAAGCCCGTTTACACAAATCGGGATGTTCGCAGAGAGTTGGAATGTAAACATTTACTTTTTTTGCCGCTTCCAGAATTCTGGTTCCTTCGGGAACTGTTACAGGTATTCCATCAATTGTTAAACTAACGCTTTTGTTCGGGTCTGGCTTATGACTCATTCCTTTCCCCTCACGTTTATTTCAAATTCCGCCTTAAAAAGTTTCCACGCACTGTTTAACGCAGCGGCGGCTGTTTGGCCGAGACCGCAGAAGGAAGCGCTTGTCATGGTGTGAACAAGACGGCGAAGGGTATCAAGATCGTTTTGTGAAGCCGCCGCGGGACTTGATAACTTTTCCAGTATTTTTAGAAGCTGTCTGTTGCCTTCTCGGCAGGGTGCGCACTTGCCGCAAGATTCATGAATAAAAAATTCAGTAACACTTTTTAAATATTCCAAAATGGAAACACTTTCATCCATTACCACCACAGCGCCCGACCCGACAGACAAACCGGCTTTTTTCAGATCTGTGTAACTGTAAACAGTATCAAGCTGATCAACGCTGCCAATTGGACCGCTCTGTCCACCAAGATGAAAAAACTTCAGTTTCCTGTCTCCTGCAATACCGCCGCCCAG
>JAIRUY010000261.1 GCA_031254175.1 Treponema sp. | reverse complement strand
TAGAAATCATGATTTCCTGCGAAAGATGTCCAAAACGCACAACCGCATCCAGCCGATTGCGGAATTCCGGCGTGAAGATTTTTTCCACCGCGCTGTCTACCGCGCTGTCATCCTGGAGTCGTTCTCCAAAACCAATCAGTCCCCTGCCGATTTCCCTTGCGCCGGCGTTACTTGTCATTATAAAAACCACGTTGCGGAAATCGGCCTTGCGTCCCTGATTGTCGGTCAGAGTAGCGTAGTCCATTATCTGCAGAAGAATATTGTAGATATCCTGATGGGCATTTTCAATCTCATCCAGCAGAACAACGGCATGCGGCTGTTTGCGTATCGCGTCTGTAAGCTGACCTCCGTCTTCGTAGCCAACATAACCCGGCGCAGAACCGATAAGGCGGGAGACAGCGTATTTTTCCTGATACTCGCTCATATCAAAACGAAGCATTGCCACACCGAGAATTTCCGCAAGCTGACGCGCCAGTTCTGTTTTTCCGACACCGGTAGGACCGGCAAAAAGAAAATTCGCAACAGGCTTGCCTTCCGCCCTGAAACCGGCTCTTGAACGTTTGACTGCTTTAACAACTGCCGCAACCGCTTCGTCCTGGCCAAAAATCCGTTCCTTCAGTCTTTTTTCCAAATCTTTGAGTTTGTCTTTTTCGGTCTCGCCGACAGATCTTTGCGGTATACGTGCTATTTTTGAAATAACGGTTTCAATAACCGGCAGACTGATCTCAACTGTTTCTACATGGCCATCCTGCACTGTAGAAGGTTCACTGGATGCCGCTTCGTTTAACGTTGTTTCCGCATCAGAAGCCGGAACTTCATCCTGCGTTTTGTTTTTATACGCTTCGATCCGCGCGTATGCGCCGGCTTCATCAATTACATCAATGGCTTTGTCGGGCAGCCTTCTCTCGGTAATAAACTGGGCGGAAAGACGCACTGCTGTTTCTACAACTTCATCACTGTAATGAACATGATGGTAATCTTCGTACCGGGATTTAAGCCCTTTTACAATATCAATAGCCATTTCTTCGGAAGGTTCATTGATATCAATTTTTTGGAAACGCCTTGAAAGAGCGCGGTCTTTTTCAAAAAACTTGCCGTATTCCTCGTGGGTTGTTGAGCCGATACAGCGCAGCCTTCCCGAAGTAAGAGCAGGCTTGAGCAGATTGGAAGCATCCAATGCGCCGCCGGAAACGGATCCGGCTCCGACAAGCGTGTGTATTTCATCTATAAAGAGGATCGCTTTTTCTTTTTTCAGCATTTCTTCGACAACACGTTTGACTCTGTCTTCAAAGTCGCCCCTGTACTTGGTTCCCGCTATCATAGCGCCCATATCAAGTGAAAAAATACTGAAACCCTTGATTGTCGGCGGCACATTTCCGGCTACAATTCTCTGCGCAAGACCCTCGGTAATGGCTGTCTTTCCAACGCCAGAATCGCCGACATGGATCGGGTTATTTTTAAGCCGGCGGCAAAGCACCTGCACTGTACGATCCAGTTCATCTTCTCTGCCGATAACAGGTTCAAGTTTCTGCTCGCGCGCCATAGCCGTAAGGTCTACGGCATAACGCTCCAGAGCGCTTTTTTTGTTTGCCTTTGATTTCTGGCCGTCAATTTGATCTTCATCAGGAATGCCGGCATCCATAGGATGTTTGGAGTACTTGCCGTTGTTATCATTTTTCCCGGAATTTAAATAATTTTCGTTTCCGTAACTGTGGGACAGCACCTGTAAAAGTTCCAGCCGTCTAACTCCCGCTTTACGCAGATAATATGCGCTGTAACATCGTTCTTCATCGTAAAGCGATACAAGAATATCCGCAACATCGATCATGTCTTTTTGGGACGATCTGCATTGTATAAGAGCCCTTTCAATTATGCTGTGAAAACCAACAGTTTTTGTCGGCTCTCCTGTCATTGTAAGCGGCAGCTTTTGTTCAAAATAATTTTCCATCCCGTGTTTAAGCTGATCCAAATCCGCCCCGCAGGAAAACAAAACTCCCTGAACTTCATCAAAAGCCAGAGCAGCATATAAAATATGTTCAGGTGTCAGATACTCATGGTTGCGTAATTTTGCTTCATTATACGCTGCGTCAATAATCGCCTGTACATGACCGGAAATTCTCATGTTTCATCCTTACAATAACAATATACAGTAAAATTCAATATCAATCCATTGCTTCAGGCCGGTTCAACAACGCACTTAAGCGGGAATTCATTTGCTCTTGCCGCAATATGAACCTGTTCCGCTTTTGTAATTGCAATATCCCATGTATAAACCCCAACTGTTCCCTTGCCCTTCTTGTGGACATCCAGCATTATTTTATATGCGTCTTCGGCGCTTTTGTTAAAAATTATCATTAAAACTTCAACCACAAATTCCATGGTCGTGTAGTGATCGTTAAGAAGAATAACCTTAAACGGATCCGGCTCTTTAAACTTATCGTCGGTTTTAGAAGCCGGTTTATCCTTTATCTGCGGTTCCATGGTTAATTAAAACTCTTTACCCAATCCTCAATCTGCCGCTTCACTTCATCTTTGTTCTTTTTAACTGGTTCATGAAAATCCGCTTCGGCGATTATTTCATTTCCGGCAAGCAAAGCTTTAAATTTTTCCTGCGAGCCGCCCTTGCCTCCGCCATGGCAGACAAAAAGGGCAATCTTTTTGCCGGAAATTCCGGTTTCGGAAATAAATGTCTTTACAGGAGGCGCGGGAGAATCCGCCCAGACCGGAGCGCCTATTATTAACAACTCATAAATCGAAGAATCAAACGAATAGGGCTTTAACGGCGGTTTTTTGCCGCTGAATACCATGATGCAGCCCCAGAATAATTTGCCGATTTTCCCGCGTTTTTTTTCATCTTTTGTACGCAGTTGAATCATGTCTGCGTTTAATCTGTTTTTAATTTCTTCCGCAACAAAAGTGCAGTTTCCGTCAAGAGAATAAAATATCACTGCTGTTTTCATAAATGCTCCTTCGATTTGCTCTCTTAACATCCTATATTACATAAAAACGGAATACAAGTCTTGCAAACATCGGACTAGAACAGTTCTTCCTCATATTGTAATATTTATAATAGAGAAACATGGAATCCGAATCAATAACAGAGTTGATGACGCTCCTGATTCTGCAACTGGGAATTATCTTTTTTGCAGTGCGTTTTTTCGGCTCACTTGTAAAAAAACTGGGTATACCGCAGGTTTTGGGAGAACTTATTGCGGGAATTATCATAGGGCCGTTTGCTCTTGGCGGCATTCAACTTCCCGGTTTCCCTAATGGTATATTTCCTTACGGAACAGGCGCTCTGGCGGTAAGTACCGAGTTGTACGCTTTCGCTGTAGTAGCATCCATAATCCTGCTTTTTGTTTCCGGACTTGAAACAAACATAAAACTTTTTCTTCGTTATTCATTTGCCGGAGGCATCATCAGTACCGGCGGCGTTGTGGTCTCATTTGCTGCCGGCAATCTTTTGGGTATGATTATTTTTAACGCGCCCTTCACTGATCCCCGGTGTCTTTTTCTGGGCACGCTTATTACGGCAAATTCTCTGGGTATTGTCGCAAGGCTGCTGTCCGACCAAAAAAAGATGGATATACCGGAAAGCGCAACAATTTTGGCCGCCTCCGGTTTTGACGATGTTCTGACAATTATTATTCTTTCGGTTGTAACGGGAATTGTTTCGCTTGTTACCGGTGCAGCACAATCCACAAACAACCTCGCGCTGGATGTTTTGATTATTGCAGGCAAAGCTTTTGGGATTTGGCTTGGCGTTGTTGTCCTTGGGCTGCTTTTTTCAAAACAACTTGCCCGCTTTCTTAAAATTTTCAAAAGTACTGTTGATTTTTCCATACTTGCACTTGGCCTCGCTCTTATTCTGGCAGGGCTTTTTGAAAAACAGGGGCTGGCAATGATCATCGGCGCATACATTGCGGGTCTTTCTCTTTCAAAAACCGATATTGCCCCTGTTATTCATGAACGCATCAAGGGCATTTATGAATTATTTGTTCCGGTATTTTTTGCGGTGATGGGTATGATGGTAAATTTCCGCGACATTATAAATCCGCAGATACTCATCTTCGGCGGGCTTTATGCCGCAGTTGCAATATTCGCAAAACTTATCGGCTGCGGCGGCCCTGCCCTGCTTTTTGGTTTTAACATAAAAGGCGCATTACGCATCGGCCTTGGAATGGCGCCGCGCGGAGAAATGACATTGATTATAGCCGGTATCGGCCTTGCGATGGGGATTCTGGATCAGCAAATATTCGCTGTTTTAATTCTTATGATCCTTATCACAACTTTGATAGTTCCTCCTTTCATAGACCTGATGTTAAAACGAGGGGGGCGCGGAACACACAAACCTGTCAGGAATGATGATATTGAATCCATTACATGGGAATTTCGTTCCGGCGCTGTTGCAGACCTTGTAATAAATAAAATGTTCGAAGACCTTCGCAAAGAAGGTTTTTATGTGCAGGTCATGAATTTTGACAAAGAGCTTTGTCATGCAAGAAAGGACGATATTTTTATATCCATCCGTGAAAATGAAAACACAGTTACTATTGAAACCGCAAAAACTGACATGCAATTTGTAAAAACCGTTTTTTACGAAGCTGTTGTGGAATTGCACGAAGCGATTCAAAAACTGAAAGATTTTTTCGATCCGCAGGAAATGAAAAAAGAGCTCATGGACTCAGACGGCAGAACTGACGAAGACCTGCTCCTGCACATTTGTCCTGAATGTATTTCAATAAATCTGAAAGGCGAAACCAAAGAAGAAGTTATTACAGAACTTGTAGACATACTGGCCGCCCGGGGCAAGATTATATACCGTGACATGGTTTTGGCAGATGTGCTTGAAAGGGAAAAAACAATGAGTACCGGAATGGAGCACGGCATTGCCCTGCCTCACGCAAAAACAGACGGCGCCGATGAGCTTAAAGTAGCGGTCGGCATAAAAAAAGAAGGCATTGATTTTGACGCTTCCGACAGAGAAAAGTCCCGGCTCATTATCCTGCTTGTTTCTCCAAAAAAGACATCAGGCCCTCACATCCGGTTTCTTGCCGCAATCGGCGCCCTGTTAAGGGATCGGGATTTGTGTGAAGAAATAATAAACTCAGGTTCTCCTGAAAAAGCGGCTGAACTGCTGCAGAAAAAGAACAAAAAAAATGGCAGTTGATTCAACAAAGGCATTAATTGTTCAAAGCGACAGAACCCTGCTTTTGGATGTACATTGTGAAACTGCTGAAACAGCCAGAAAGGCAATAATTGCGTTTGCCGAACTTGAAAAATCGCCCGAACATATCCACACATATCGCATAACGCCTCTTTCCCTCTGGAACGCAGCCAGCGCCGGTTTAACGCCGCAGGATGTTGTCAGCACTCTAAAAACATTCAGTCGTTATGAAATACCTGCCGGAATTACCGAAGGATTTTCCATCCTCATGTCCCGTTACGGCAAAATCCGCATGACAACGGACGAAGATGACGCAGCAGACAGACTGGTTTTGCAAATAGATGACGAGGCAATCCGCCTGGAAATAAAAGAACGGCAAATACTAAAAAAATATCTTGTTGAAAAAGCAAACGGGTTTTCGCTTGCCTTAACCGACAGGGGAACGGTAAAACGTGAACTGATACGCATCGGCTGGCCTGTACAGGATGATGCGCCGCTGTCAAACGGCGAAGATTTGGAAGTAAAAATGCGCAGCCGCACTCTCGGCGGAAAACCATTTGCGCCGAGAGATTACCAAGTGACTGCCGCGCAATCCGTTGTCGGATCGGGCGCTCCGGGCTCCGGTTACGGTGTCATTGTTTTGCCCTGCGGTTCCGGCAAGACAATTGTCGGCATGCTTATAATGTCAATGCTAAAAACAAACACTTTGATACTGACAGCCAATGTCGCGGCTGTTCATCAATGGATAGAAGAACTGCTGGACAAGACAGAACTGTCGCCGGATCAAATCGGCGAATATTCGGGAGACAGTAAAACTGTCGCGCCTGTAACCGTTGCCACTTACCAGATAATATCATGGAGACCGGACAAAGAGGGGGGCTTTCCACATTTCCGCCTGTTCCGCGAAAGATCGTGGGGACTTGTCATTTACGATGAGGTTCATCTGCTTCCCGCTCCTGTATTTCGCGTAACAGCGGAATTGCAGGCGATAAGACGGCTTGGCCTTACGGCAACGCTAATCCGCGAAGACGGAGAAGAAGACGCTGTATTCAGCCTTGTCGGGCCCAAACGTTATGATGTGCCATGGAAAGACCTGGAAAACAAGGGCTGGATTGCCGAGGCTGTCTGTACGGAAATAAGAGTCAACCTGCCGGATAACCTGCGGGTACCATACGCAGCGGCGCCGCCGAGAGAAAAGTACAGGATTGCCAGCGAAAATCTGTTAAAAGAAAAAATTGTTCTGCAATTAGTCGAAAAATATCCTGAAGACCAAATACTGGTAATCGGCCAATATTTAGCGCAGCTTAATTCTTTG